>NZ_JAMBDS010000001.1:0-138420 GCF_025143785.1 Brachybacterium sp. p3-SID1565 | reverse complement strand
GCCCCCGGTCTCCAGCACACTGCGGGTCAGAACCAGGTAGCGCAGCGCCGCCAGAGTCAGCGGCGC
This sequence comes from Brachybacterium sp. p3-SID1565, assembly GCF_025143785.1. Lineage (NCBI taxonomy): Bacteria > Bacillati > Actinomycetota > Actinomycetes > Micrococcales > Dermabacteraceae > Brachybacterium > Brachybacterium sp. p3-SID1565. The sequence continues at coordinate 138,354 of NZ_JAMBDS010000001.1, read as the reverse complement.
ACCGGTGGCGGCGGCCTGCCCGTCGGGGTCGAAGGGGACCGGGGCGCCGTCGGCAAGGGCATGGCGCTGCTGGTCCTGGATCGCGCGGGCGCTGGCATCCAGGCGCCGTGACAGGGAGAGGATCTCCGGGACGGGCCCGGTGATGCGGACGGTGGCGGTGCCGTCATCGACAGGGGAGCCCTCCAGAGCGACCTCGCGCTGATCCTCCGGCCGCGGGGTGGTCTCACCTGCCTGGTGGAGCCAGGCCACCAGGACACGCAGTTCACGACGGAACCGCTGGACGGGGATCGAGGCCAGATCCCAGGCCGAAACCCGCTGATCCACCTCCGCCAGCTGGGCGGGAGTGAACTCCCGGGTGGTGCGGAGGATCCGCTGGTGCCACTCCACCGGCAGGTCCCCGACCTCGAGCCGGGCGAACAGGGCCGGCAGATGATGCACAGCAGTGTGTGCCTGGCGGATCAAGGTCGAAGCGTGGCTGGTGGTGGTGCGCAGGGCGACCGCGGCCACCACAGCGGATTCGGCCCGGTCATCGGCTGCTTCCTCGTCGTTCGCGGGCGCGATCCACAAGGGCGCCAGCTCCCGCAGCATCCGGGCATGCTCACGGGACTGCTCACGCTGCAGGCCCAGCAACCTGACCGCGGCATCTGCCTCTACTGTGCCCGGCACCGCACCGCCCCGCTCAGCCACGCTCTGCGGGGTCAGGGGGTGACGGGCCCGGACCTGGTCCGCGGGCGGGGCCGGGGGCTTGGGGGAGGTGATCGGGGCGTAGCGGGGGCGCGGGGCGCGTGGGGGCTCCTCGATCAACTCCCCGTTCTCGAACCGGAACGATGGTGTCGCGCGTCAGACTTAGTGGCAGGGCCGTTATGTAGGTCCTGAAGGAGAGTCAGACATGGGTAGACCACCCTCGATTCCGGCGGAGAAGAAGACCCGGATAGTGCTGAGCGTGCTGGCCGGCGAGATGTCCATCGCCGAAGCGGCACGCAAGGAGAAAGTCAGTGAGCAGTCCATCGGACGGTGGAAGGCCGAGTTCCTGGAAGCCGGCAAGACCGCCCTGGTGGCCGGCAGGTCCGGACCATCCTCCCGAGAGGAACAGCTGGAGGCCGAGGTCGCCGAGCTGACCCAGGCCTTGGGCGAGGCACACCTGGAAGCCAGGGTGTGGAAGAAGTCCGCGGAGGGCCGGCTGGGCCCTTCGAGGACCTCGAGGTGATCCGCGTGGAAGCGGGCATGTCGACCGCGAGGTTCTGCCAGCTCTTCGACATGCCCGAGCGGACCTGGCGCCGCTGGCAGGCCAAGGCCCGCACCGGGACGGCGGTGAAGGGACCGTGGCCGCAACCGGCACGGCAGGCCGCCAGGGAACTGGTGGTCAAGCACGCGTTGGCCCATCCGGCGTGGGGGCATCGGAAGATCTGGGCGATGGTCCGCCACGACGGGCATGTGGTTTCCGAGGCGACCGTGCTGCGAATCCTGCGCGACGAGGGGCTGATTCTGCCCGCGCAGTACCAACGGGAGCGACGGAAGCTGGCCGAGCGGCGCAAGGCCGCGTTCGCCACCGAGCCGACCGGTCCGAACCAAGTCTGGCAGCTGGACTTCAGCGAGTTCGAGACCACCACCGGAGGGACCTGGCGGCTGGCCGGGTGCCGGGACTACTGGTCCAAGTACGAGCACCCCTTCCACGTTTCGCCCACCGGGAACCAGCACGACGCGATCGACGCGATCGAGTTGGCCCTGGCCGACTACGAGGCCATGTTCGGTCACCCGCTGGTCGAGGCCTGCCCGGTCGATCCCGAGACCGGTGAGCTGTTGCCCGTGGTGACCATCGTGACGGACAACGGCGGGCCGTTCCGGTCCTTCCGCTTCGAGTCCTTCATCGCCGCCCACCCCGAGCTACACCACGTGCGCACCCGAGTGAAGACCCCGGGGCAGAACGGGTCCCGTGAACGCGGCTTCGGCACGCTGAAGTACGAACGGCTCTACCTGGACGAGATCGACGACGCGATCGTGCTCGCCGAGCGGGCCGAGGACTACCGGATCGAGTACAACGAGCTCCGGCCCCACGAGGCCATCTCATGGAACCGGCCCAAGGAGGTGCACCTGGGCCTGGCCGACCCCACCACCCCGACATTCAAAACCAAGGAAATCCTGCCAACTACTTGACGCGGGACAATGGCACCACACCCACCCCCTTTCTCTCCTGGCATCTCGTGGGTCCTGCTACTGGCTTCGATCGGCCGGTGACCTGGCCTTTTGGTCTGGCACCTACTCTATGGACCCCTACTGACAAACCAAGCCCGGGCCCCCGCAATGGGGACAACCACCCCCCGGGGAGGAACCGCGACGACGCCCTGAGGGGGAGCTTCGCTGAGTCCTGGGGACGAGCGCCGATGACGCCACGAGGGGGACCTCGAGCTCAGCCACCCACCGATCGCCGCAGACGAGGTCTCGGCAGTCACGTCGCGCGCCGGCGCCGGCGCCGGCGGACACGGCGAACGAGCTCCGGGCCGGGCGCGCCTCAGAGCTCCGCCTCGGCTCCCATCACCACCGTCCTCGCCGGCGGCAGATGGAGCACCTGGGTGCGGTTGGCCGAGAGCTTCTCCAAGGATCTGAACAGGGACTTCTGCCACCGAGGCATGCATCCGTCGGAACCGGGCTCGATGCGGAACACCGAGAGCATGTACATCGCGGCATCCGGGTCCACGTCGAGCTCAGGGCCCTTGCCGGCCGCAAGGCGCAGTGCCTGGGGGACGTCCTGCGAGTCGTTGAACCCCACGCGGTACAGGACGTGGACGATCCCGTCGTGCGGATCGCCGAGGTCCGAGATACTCACACGGGCGTCGTGCGGCACATGGGGCACCCCGATGTTCTTCACCGTGATGATCACGACCTGTTCGTGCAGCGCATGGTTGAACTCGACGTTCGACCGCAGCGCGAGAGGAACGGTGGCGGGGTCTCCGTGCGGGTAGACCGCCAAACCGGGGACGCGACGTACGCCGTCCGTCCGCACACGGGCGACGAAGTCCTGGATCGGGCCCTCCATGTCGCTGCGACGGCCGAACATGATGCGCGAGCCCCTGCGCCAGGTGAGCATCACCAGCACGCAGATCGTTGCGACGACCAGGGGAAGCCATCCTCCGGATGCGATCTTCGCAAGATTGGCGGCGAACAGGAGCAGTTCCAGCCCTCCCACGGTGATGGCCACGGCCACCACCCGCCACAGGGGCCACGCCCAGACGCGAAGGGCGAGCAGCAGGAAGAGGGACAGCTCGAGCAGCAGGGTGCCGGTGACCGACAGACCGTACGCGGAGGCGAGTGCTTCCGAGGAGCGGAACACGAGCACCAGCGTCAGCACGCCCAGGAACAGGATCAGGTTCACCACGGGCACGTAGATCTGTCCCCCATGCAGGGCAGAGGTCTGCATGACCCTGAGACGGGGCAGCAGGGACGCCCTGGTGGCCTGGCGCGAGACGGAGAACGCGCCGGATATCACTGCCTGGGAGGCGATCACCGTCGCGCAGGTCGCTAGCACGACCAGGGGTACCCGCGCCCCTTCCGGGGCCATGTGGAAGAACGGGCTGTCGATCGTCGCCGGGTCGGAGAGGATCATGGCGCCCTGTCCGACGTAGTTGATCAGCAGCGCCGGCAGGACCAGGCCGAACCATGCCAGGGCGATGGGCCGACGCCCGAAGTGGCCCATGTCCGCATAGAGGGCCTCGGCACCCGTGACCGCGAGGACCACGGCGCCCATCGCGATGAACGCGACGACGGGCCTGTCCACAGCGAAGCCGACCGCATAGGTGGGCGACAGAGCACGAAGCACGGAGGGATTGGCGATGATCTGCGGCGTTCCCATGACGATGAGCACCACGAACCACACGACCATCACCGGGCCGAATGCTCGTCCGATGGCCCCCGTCCCCCAGCGCTGCACCATGAACAGCAGTGCCAGGACGGTCACCGCAGCCGGGACCACCCAGGAGTGCAGCGAGGAGCTGACCACCTCGAGTCCTTCGAAGGCCGAGAGCACCGAGATCGCAGGTGTGATGAGGGAATCGCCGTAGAACAGGGCTGCCCCGATCACGGCCAGCACGAGGGCCAGCGCGGCCTGCCGCGAACCACCCCCGAGCTTGCGACGTATGAGCGCTGCCAGCGAGAGGATGCCGCCCTCCCCCTGGTTTTGGGCGCGCAGGATCAGGCCCACGTAGGTCAGCGACACGATGAGCATCAGGCACCACAGCACCATCGACACCACGCCGAGCACGTCCTGCTCCGTGGGGGCCACCGCGCCGCGGTGCACGCTGAAGACGGTCTGCAGGGCGTACAGGGGGCTGGTGCCTATGTCACCGAACACCACACCGATCGACCCCAGCACCAGGGCCGACATCGGCAGTCGGCGACGCGCCCGGCCGTCCTCCCCCACCAGAGCCTTCCCGTCGTGATCGGTGCGGACGTCAGGGCCCACCGGCAGGGGCGGAAGCCCGAGCTCCGTGAGCGGCGGGTGCTGCGGGGGCGCGGCCGTCGGCTCCCCGTCGTCGAGGATGGTGGAGGCTGTCTCCGCGTGGGGGGCCGGGCGAGCATCCCAGCCGCTGCCCGATGTGGAAGAGTCCTCGGCGCGGATGCTGTCGACATCCTGACCGCCGGGGCGAGAATCCGAGTTCGTTCGGCGGGCCGTCTCGCCGGGCCCGTCACCGCGAGGGGTGATCACGAGCGAGAATCATGCCACGTGCGCAGGCGCTGTCCAGGCCCCGGGGGCGACTGTCTCCGAGCCCACACCAGCAGGGCGTACCGTAGGACTCCCAACAGCGCAGCCCAGGAGCGAACCACCATGCCGTTCACCGTCAAGGCACTGCAGAAGACCGGCCCTGACCAGCCGTTCCGCGTCACCGAGATCGAGCGGCGCGACCCGCGCCCCAACGATGTGGTGATCGCCATCAAAGCCGCCGGCATCTGCCACAGCGACATCCACACCATCCGCAACGAGTGGGGCGAGGCACCCTTCCCGCTGTGCGTGGGCCATGAGATCGCGGGCGTCGTCGAGGCTGTCGGCGACGGCGTCACCCGCCACCAGGTGGGGGACCGCGTGGGGGTGGGCTGCCTGGTCGACTCCTGCGGTGAGTGCGAGCAGTGCGCCATCGACCAGGAGCAGAGCTGCCTGAACGGCTCTGTGGGCACCTACGGCGCGAAGGACGTCGACGGCACCATCACCCAGGGTGGGTACAGCCAGAAGGTGGTGGTCGACGAGCGCTTCGTGCTGAGCATCCCCGACTCCCTGGGCTTCGACGTGGCCGCGCCGCTGCTGTGCGCCGGCATCACCACGTACTCGCCCCTTGCCCGCTGGGGCGCCGGCGAGCAGGTCGCCACCGAGGACGGCGAGCGCGCCAAGCGCGTGGCCGTGCTGGGCCTGGGCGGGCTGGGCCACATGGGCGTGCAGATCGCCGCCAAGATGGGGGCCGAGGTCACCGTGCTCTCGCGCAGCCTGAAGAAGGAGCAGCTGGCCATCGACCTGGGCGCCACGCGCATGCTGGCCACCACCGAGGACGACTTCTTCCGCAAGCACCGCGGTGAGTTCGACCTGATCCTCAACACCATCAGTGCCGACATCCCCGTGGACAAGTACCTCTCCCTGCTCACCCCGCGCGGGGTGATGGCCGTGGTGGGCCTGCCCCCGCAGAAGCAGCCGGTCGGCTTCGGCGCCCTCATCGGCGGATCGAAGGTGCTGGCCGGGTCCAACATCGGCGGCATCAAGGAGACCCAGGAGATGCTGGACTTCTGCGCCGAGCACGACATCGCCGCCCACATCGAGACCATCGGCGTGACCGAGGTGGACGCGATGTACGACAAGGTTGTCGCCGGCGAGGTGTACTTCCGGGCCGTGATCGACACCGCCACCTTCGAGGACGCCGAGGTGGAGCACAGCGCGTGACCGATCCACGCACCACGCTCCCTCCTCAGCTCGATGCCGATCAGGTGGCGGCCCTGGCCTCCGCCCACCACCACTGGTGGCGATCGGCCACGCCGGCGCCGCGGCCGGAGCACGAGACGGACGATGCCCCGCTGCCTGCCCCGGGTGAGGTGTGCGCTTCTCGGATCGGCAGTGGGGAGTCGTTCATCGCGTGGGGTGTGGTCCGCGGGGGAGATCCCGCGCTGGAGCTGGTGGTGAAGATCCCCACCCGCCCCGTCGCACAGCTCAGCCCAGCCACCCCCTGGGCGAGGAGCTGCGGGTGCTCGCCACCGCTCCTCCCGGCCTGACCGCCACCCCGATCGGCTCCCACGAGCCGACCATCGATGAGCCGCTGGCCTTCGTCGTCACCACCCGGGTGCCCGGGCGACGTGTTCCCGCCGCGCAGTGGGGGAGCGACCTGGTCGCGGCACTCACCCGGCAACTGGCACGCCTGCACGTGCACGGCGGCACGGACGCCGCGTCGAAGGTCGCGATCACGGACCCCATGGCGAGCGCGCAGCAGGCGATGGAGTGGTGGCGCACCAACGAACCCGAGGCAGCCCGCACCCTCGACGGTCTCTGGCCGCTGGTCCTGCAGCGCCTCGAGTCGACCCGGCCCTCCTTCGAGCTCGCCGAGCAGCTGCTGGTCCACGGTGATGCGAGCGCCGCCAACGTGCTGGTCGACGAGCAGGGAGTGCCTCGGCTGGTGGACTGGGAGTGGAGCCATCGCGGCGACCCGGCACGGGACCTGGCCTTCATCGGCGGTCAGATCCATGCCGATCCCTGGTTCGCGCAGCTCGATGCGCAGCAGATCCAGGAACAGGTCGGCGTGTACCTCGAGGCGCGTGCGCAGCTCGGCGCTCCCGTGGCAGGGAGCGGGACGGAAGGCGCAGCCCGGGTGCAGAACGCGATGCTGCAGCGGCGTGACGCGCACCTGCTGCACGAGGTGTTCTTCTCCTCGGCCCACTTCGCGATGGTCGCCGCGCGGGGCGGGGCCGAGGCGGACTTCTACGCCCGAACCAGCGCGTCGGTGCAGCAGCAGATCCGCGACTGGCTCAGCTGAGCTCGCGGTCCGTCATGCGCGGCCCGGCAGGCACGCCGCGATGTGCACGGCCGGACGGTCGTCGACGGGCCAGCGGATCCGCCCGCCGTGAACAGTCGACGGCCCCCGTCCGGGGGGGCGGGGGGCCTTCGAGCGGTACGGGGTGCGAGCCCCGCCGAGAACTCAGGCGCCGAGCTTCTGCACCTTGCCGGCCTTGAGGCACGAGGTGCAGACGTTCAGGCGCTTGCTGGTGCCGTTGATCAGGGTGCGCACACTCTGGATGTTCGGGTTCCAGCGGCGCGAGGTGCGGCGGTGCGAGTGGGACACGCTCTTGCCGAAGCTCGGGCCCTTGGCGCAGATGTCACACGTGGAAGCCACTGTCAGTCTCCTGAGGAATAGAAATCTGTTCGGGTGCCCCCGCCGCCGTGTCCGCTCACCGGCCGCTGGCACGGGAGCTTCGCTCGGAAGCAGTGACCTGAGATCGTGAGCGCACGAGGCACCCGTGAGGTCAGGGCAACCTGGGAAGTGTATCCCACCCGGTGACCCCAGTTGAAGGGGAGGGGCGGCGCACCGGGCTGTGGATTCCGACACAAGGTGCCGCCGAGGTGGCACGATGGTCGGGTTCGTGGGTCCATCCTCCCACGTCTCCCCGTCCAGGAGGAACCCGATGAGCAGCAAGCGGAAGCTTCCCGAGCTCTCGCCCCTGCTCACCTCGTTCCTGACGGACAAGGAGGCCAAGGCGATGAGGACGCTGGGCCTCACCGACCTGGACACGATGCTGCGCCAGGCACCCCGCCGCTACGTCACCCCCGCTCCGCTGGAGCAGCTGCGGGATCTGCACGTGGGCATGCACGTCAGCGCCGAGGTGCGGGTGGTCTCGGTGAAGGACCGCCGCATGCGCAGCCGCAAGGGGCACATCCTCGAGGCCCGCGTCACCGACGAGACCGACGAGATCACCCTGACCTTCTTCCTCACCAACCCCGGGCTGGTCTCCTGGCATCGACGCACCCTGGTGCCCGGGAACCTGATCCTGTTGTGGGGCACCGTGGGGTGGGACAAGGTCGCCGAGCGCCCCCAGCTCAGCCACCCGCAGTACGAGGCGTTCGAGGACACCGAGGCCGGCCGGATCCGTGCACGGCGCCCCCGGCCCGTGTACCCCCTCAAGCAGAACATCCCCCTGAACACCGTGCGGGGCGCGATGGTCAAGGCCCTGAACCACGTGGAGAAGCTCGAGCAGCCCGTGCCCCGGGAGCTGCTGGACCGTCGCGGCATCGACCGCCTGCCGGAGGCCATGCGCCTGCTGCACCAGCCGCTCACCTGGGAGGACGTGGACCGCGGCAAGCGCCACCTGGTGTTCGAGGAAGCTTTCGTGCTGCAGACGATCTTCGCGCAGCGCCGCGTGGCCGACGCCCGCACCCCCGCCCCCGCACTGCGGGCCGACGGGCCCCTCCAGCCCGCCTTCGAGGAGCGGCTGCCCTTCGCACTGACCGAGGGGCAGCAGTACGTGGGGGCGGAGATCGCCGAGCGGCTCGAGCGGGACCATCCCACCAGCGTGCTGCTCCAGGGCGACGTGGGATCCGGCAAGACGGTGATCGCGCTGCGCGCCATGCTGCGCGCCGTGGACTCCGGCCACCAGGCCGCGCTGCTGGCCCCGACCGAGGTGCTGGCCGAGCAGCACCACCGCACCATCACCGAGCTGATGGGGGACCTGGCCCGAGCCGGTCAGCTGGATGCGCACCCCGATGCCACCGCCGTGCGACTGCTCACCGGGTCCCAGCGCACCGCGCAGCGCCGCCGCACCCTGCTGGACGTCACCTCCGGTGAGGCAGGCATCGTGATCGGCACCCATGCGCTGCTCACCGAAGGGGTGGACTTCGCCTCCCTGGGCCTGGTGGTGATCGACGAGCAGCACCGCTTCGGGGTGGACCACCGCCGGCGACTGCGCACCAAGGGACCCGGCGGCATCAGCCCTCACATGATGGTCATGACCGCCACCCCGATCCCGCGGACCGCCGCCCTGGCCACCGTGGGCGACCTCGACGTGATCACCCTGCGGGACAGCCCCGGCATGCGCGCCGGGGTGGAGAGCTTCGTGGTGCACGAGGATCATCCGGCGTGGGAGCAGCGCATGTGGCAGCGCGCCGGGGAGGAGATCGCGGCCGGCCGCCAGGTGTTCGTCGTCTGCGCGCGCATCGACGAGACCGGCACGGAGGGCGACGGCGCCGACAGCCCCGCCGCCGCAGTCGGCGCTCGGGCGGCACAGCAGCGCCAACCGGTGCTCGACCCGGAGACCCTCGGGTCCACCCAGCAGCAGCCCGCCCTGCCCGCCCGCGGGGTCACCGAGACCGCCGAACGGCTGCGCACGCGGTCCGAGCTCGCCGGGGCGCGCATCGCAGTGCTCCACGGCCGGCTCAGCACCGAGGAGAAGCAGGCGGTGATGGAGAGGGTGGTCGCCGGCGAGGTGGACGTGCTGGTGGCCACCACCGTGATCGAGGTGGGGGTGGACGTCCCCAACGCCTCGGCGATGATCGTGCTGGACGCCGAGCGCTTCGGCGTCTCCCAGCTGCACCAGCTGCGCGGTCGCGTGGGCCGCGGTGCCCACCCGGGCATCGCCTTCCTCGACACCCGCGCCGCACCCGGCTCGGAGACCTCCCGGCGGCTCGAGCAGATCGCGGGCGCGGCCGACGGCTTCGCCCTGGCCGAACTGGACCTTCAGCACCGCGGGGCCGGGGACCTGGTGGGCGATGAGCAGTCCGGGCTGGGGCGTACCCTGCGGTACCTGGACGTGCTGCGGGACGTGGACGCGATCGAGCGTGCGCGCAAGGACGCCCTGGCCGTGGTGGGCGTGGACCCGGACCTGCTCACTCACCCCGACCTGGTGGCCGCCATCGAACGACGGCTGCGGGATGCCGACCCCGAGGTGGAGAGGAGCTGAGATGCCACGCATCATCGCGGGCGAGCTGGGAGGCCGCCCCATCCCCGGCAGCGCCGGCAAGGGAACTCGCCCCACCACCGACCGGGTGCGGGAGGCGCTGTTCTCCCGCCTGGCCGGCTGGGACGCGATCGACGGGGCGCGCGTGCTCGACCTGTACGCCGGCACCGGGGCGCTGGCCTTCGAGGCGCTGTCCCGTGGGGCGCGCAGCGCACTGCTGGTGGAGACGCACGGTGCGAGCGCCCAGCAGCTGCGTCGCTCCGCGAAGGCGCTCGGGCTCGGGGACCGCACCGAGGTGAGGGCAGCACGGGCAGAGACAGTGGTCGATGGCCTCGCCGCCGCACGAGTCGATAGCGATGATGCGCCTACTGGACGGGCGGGGACCGATGCCGGTACCGGCTGGGGCCTGGTCTTCATCGACCCGCCCTACGAGGTCAGCACCGAGGCTGTCGAGTCGCTGCTGGTCACTCTGCTGCCGGCGCTGGCCCCCGAGGCGGTAGTGGTGGTGGAGCGGTCCTCGCGCACCAGGCCGATCTCCTGGCCCGATGGCTACGTCGACGACGGCACCAAGAGCTACGGCGAGACGGCGCTGCAGTACGGCGGGCCGGCCTGAGGCGGGCGGCACAGCCCGTGGTGCGCAGAGGCCAGGGCCACTCACTCGCGCAGCAGGTCCCGCACGTCCTCGGCGCTCAGCACGTTCTGGAAGGCGGCGTCACCGTCGGTGAGCGAGCTGAACAGGGCTGATTTGCGCTGCTGCAGCGCCACCACCTTCTCCTCGATCGTGCCCTCGGCGACCATCCGGTACACCATCACGCTGCGCTGCTGGCCGATGCGGTGGGCGCGGTCCACGGCCTGGGCCTCCGCCGCCGGGTTCCACCAGGGGTCCAGCAGGAACACGTAGTCGGCCTCGGTGAGGGTGAGGCCGAACCCGCCGGCCTTGAGGCTGATCAGGAACACCGGCAGCTCGCCCTCGCGGAACGAGGCGATGGCCCCGGCGCGGTCGTCGGTGGAGCCGTCGAGGTAGGAGAACGGCACCTGCTGCTGCTCCAGCCGTTCGGCGACCCGGGTCAGGAACGAGGTGAACTGGCTGAAGACGATCACTCGGTGCCCTTCGGCGAGCACCTCCTCCAGCTTGCCCATCAGCGCCTCGAGCTTCGAGGAGGGCACCGCGGCGTGCTCCTGGTCCACGATCGCAGGATCCAATGCCAGCATCCGCAGCAGCGTGAGGGAGCGGAAGACGATGAAGCGGTTGCGGTCCAGGTCCTCCACCAGGCCCAGCAGCTTCTGCCGCTCCCGCTGCAGCACCTGCTCGTAGAGCCGGCGGTGCTGGGGCTCCAGCGGGACCCGCACCACCTGCTCCTGCTTCTCCGGGAGGTCCGTGGCCACCACGTCCTTGGTGCGGCGCAGCACGAAGGGCCGGATCCGACGGCGCAGCCGGGCCATGCGCTGATCGGCCCTGGCGCGGGAGTCCTGGGAGCCGTCGTGCTTCTCGATGGGCTTGACGTACTCCTCGCGGAAGCGCGGCATCGACGGGAACAGGCCGGGAGCGGTCAGCGACAGCAGAGACCACAGGTCCGTCAGCGAGTTCTCCATCGGCGTGCCGGTAATCGCCAGCCGGAACGGTGCCCGCACCTCGGCCGCCGCCCGGTGCGCCTTCGCGGTGCGGTTCTTCACGAACTGGGCCTCGTCCAGCACCAGGCCCTGCCAGTCCAGGGCCGTGTACTCCTCCTGGTCCAGGCGCAGCAGCGCGTAGCTTGTGACCACCACGTCGGCTCCGTCGATCGCGCTGGCAAGGGGAGTGCCGCGCTTGGCCGAGGTGGTGGCCAGCACCCGCAGGTCCAGGGAGGGAGCGAAGCGGGCTGCCTCGGACTCCCACACCGACAGCACCGAGGACGGCGCCACGACCAGGAAGGGCCGGCCGGCCGTGTCGGCCCCGGGCGGGGTCCCAGCGCCGGCCTCGCGGGCGTGGAGGATCAGCGCGAGGGTCTGCAGCGTCTTGCCCAGGCCCATGTCGTCGGCGAGGATCCCGCCGAGGCCGTGCTGGTGCAGGAAGGCGAGCCACGCGAAGCCCTCGCGCTGGTACGGCCGCAGGGTGGCCTGCAGCCCGGAGGGAGGGGCGGGGGAGGGGATCTCCTGCAGGTCGGACAGTGCGCCCACGCTGCGCCGCCAGGAAACGGCGGTGGTGGACTCGTCGGCGAGATCCTCGAAGTCCTCCCAGAAGGTGACCTGGTGGCGGCCGATGCCGGGGGCTCCCGGCTCCCACTCCGGCATGGCCTCCGCCTCCGCCAGCAGCTCGCGCAGCCTGTCGAAGGTGGGGTGGTCCAATCTGGCGTAGGTCTTGTCCGGCAGCAGCACGGACTTCTTGCCCTGGGACAGGGCGGTGAAGATCGCGGTGAACGGCACCTGGTGCTCGCCGATGGTGATCTCGAATCCGAGGTCGAACCAGTCGGTGCGGTCCGAGCGCGCGTTCTCCACCTGGGTGATGCGCAGGTGCGGTGTCCCGGTGAGCTCCTGGTACCCGGGGCGCGTGCCGTGCTCGATCACGTCCACATCGGCCAGGGACGCCAGCCGGGGCAGCAGGTGCTCCACGAACGCCGCGCTCTCCACCTCGTGCAGCGTGGCCTCCTCGGCGTCGAAGGCCCGGGGCCACAGCGCCACCACTTCCGCCAGCACCCGCTCCTCGTGGTCCACGTCGCGGCCGATGGCAGAGCGGGTGATGCCATGCACGTGTCGCAGCGGCAGGGTGCGCAGGGGCGCCCGGTACTGCCACCGCCACACCAGCTCGGTAAAATCCCCGCGGCGGTGGTGCACGGTCAGCTGCAGCCGCGGCGCCGGCGGCTCGGGGAAGGTGACCGAGCTATCCAGGCTGTGGAGCGCCACCACGGCCCGCAGCTGCGGCGTGTAGTCCTCCAGGAAATCCCGAACCTCCGCCGCGGGAACAGTGACCGAGTCACGAGAGCGGAACAGGCTGCGCAGGGCCTCGGGAACGGGCTCGGCCGCCATTGCCAGCTGCAGGCGCACCGCAGGCGCGCTGCCGGTGGTGCTGTCGTCCAGCTGCACCGCGATGAATCCGCCGGCACCGGCGGGCCGCAGATCGGTGCGGGGCTCACCCGCGGAGGAGAGGGTGAGCGTGCTCAGCTCCAGTCCTTCGGCCGCGCGCTCCACGTTCAGTGCGGCGGTGACCGGCTCGATCCACTCCACGCTCTCCAGCACGCCTTGCCCCACCATCTCGATGCCGAGGCGGCGGGCCTCCTCCAGCAGGCTCCACGCCTCGGCGCTGCGGAAGGAGTCCAGGCGCAGCAGCTCCCCCGGATCGATGCCGTAGACATTCTCGGCCATGTGCAGCCGCACCAGGCGGGCCACCAGGTCGGCGTGATCCTCGCGGATTCCCAGCACTGGGCTGCTGTACTGGAACTTCTTCCATGTTAGCCCGCCCTTGATCCAGTTCTCCCGGCTGCCGCGGCGCAGCACCCGCAGGCTCGCGAACACCGCGGCGCCTTCGCGGATCGCTTCGGCCGACGCAGGCTGGGCACCGAAGCGGGAGAAGCCGAAGCCGCCGAACTCGGTGCGCAGCTCCACCCCGAGGGCGAGCGGCGCTGCGGCATCGGCGGCGGTGTCGTGCACCAGTGGGTTCAGCAGCTGCTTCCACGTGGGTGGCACCGGGGCGGGACGAGTGTGGTGGGCCTGCGCAGGAGCGTTCGAGCCGGCGCGGGGAGGCGATGTGGCCAGGCGCTCCCGCATCGCCTGGGTGGTGGCCGTGTACAGTAGGGCGGCGGCGTGCTTGCAGTCCTGGCTGACCGGGCAGGTGCAGGTGGCGCGGTAGGGCTCCCAGGCGTCGACCCCGAGGCTGCGCACATGGGTGCCGACCTTGAGATCCACGACGGTGGTGTACGGGCGGGGCTCCGTGCCGTGCACAGTGCCGATCAGGGTGCCGCGGTCCCCGCCGGCATCCGGGTGCTCCCACTCCACGATGGAGGCCGCGCCCGAGCGGGCGTAGGCCTTCCCGCGCTGTGCACTCGCCGCCCCTACCAGCTGAATGATCGACTGCTCGCTGATGTAGGGGGTCGCGAGCCGTTCGGTCATGCGTTCATGGTGCCACCTGGGGGTGACTCTTGCGTTGCGCCGGGTCCCAGCGACATGGCGGAGTCGGACCTCAGTGGGTGACGGGGCGCTTGGTCGACAACCGCTCGACGAGCTTGACCGGAACTGTCACAGCGGACCGGTAGCCATCGGAGATCTCTCGTTGCAGAACGGATACCAACTCGGTGCTGATCTGATCGAAGGGCTGATGGATCGTCGTCAGTGGTACGTCGGCCCCGGTCGCGAACGCCGAATCGTCGAAGCCTCCGACGATGAGCGAGTCAGGAACGGGGCGACCAAGATCCCGCGCAGCGTCGAGCACCCCCGCAGCCATCGCATCGCTACCAGCGAAGATGGCATCGATGTGCGGGGAGGCAGTAAGAGCTTCGGTTCCTAGCCGGCGCCCGGAGCTGCGCGTGTACTCACCGTGCAGAACCGTGACGATCTCCGACTGTCCGCTCTCATCGATGATCCTCTGGAAGGCGTCACGCCGGAGGCTCCCGCCGGGCGAGTCCTCTGGGCCGGCGATGACCCCTACGTGGGTGGCGCCCTGTTCGAGCAGATGGTGCGCCATCAGGGTCGCTCCCTGTGCTTCATCAGCGGCGACGTAGGAGACGCGTGTCTCCAAGGAGCGAGGGAACCCGCAGTTGACCAGGGGGACCCGCGTGTCCAGTACCCGCTCGAGCAGGTGATGCCGAGGATGAACCGAGATCGTCACGGCGCCGTCCACGCCGCTGGTTCGCAGGAACTTCTCCACTCGCCGCACGTTCTCGGCATCGCCGGCGAGCAGCATCACCATCGACATGTCCACAGCCGAGAGTGCATCGCTGACACCGGCGACGAGCGTCTCGAAGTTCGGGTCGTCGAAGAACTTCGCGGGACGTTCGTCGATGAGGAACGCGACCGTCCCGCTGCGCCCGGTGCGCAGCTGGCGAGCGGTGGTGTTGGCGACGTACCCGGTCTCCTCGATTGCTCGACGAACCGACTCGGAGGAAGCAGGGGAGACCCAATGCCCGCCGTTGAGGTAGCGCGAGACGGTTCCTGTCGACACACCTGCTCGCCTAGCGACCTCCGCGATCGTAGGACGTTTCACGCTCGCTCACCCCTTCGTCGCTCCTGCTGCCAGGTCCACCTGCCAGTATCGCTGCAGCACGAAAAACAGAGCAATCAAGGGCAGGTCACCGACTGACCGGCCAGTTCGGCCACAGGGAGGCGCTGCTGGACCGGCGTCAGCGCTCCGAGGCCAGCACGCCGTACACCAGGGTGCTGGTCCACTCACCCTTCATCCACCAGTTCTGGCGGAGGTGTGCCTCGCGCTGCATGCCCAGCCGCTCGCACAGCTGTGCGGAGGCGCTGTTGCGGGCATCCATCTGGGCCTCGATCCGGTGCAGGTTGTGGTGGGTGAAAGCGGCGTCGATCAGCGCGGTGGCGGCCTCGGTGGCGTAGCCCTTCCCCGCCGCCTGCGCGGAGAACACCCAGCCGATCTCGGCCTTGCGCCCGGTGGAGTCATTCAGCCAGATCGCGAGGTCCCCGATCACCTGGCCCTGGTGCTCGACCACCAGGGCCAGGGACCGCGCGTCGCTGCGCAGGCCGGTGCGCACGAGGCGCCGTTCGACCTCCTGGCGCGCATACTCCTCGACCCACGGCTCGTCCAGCAGGTAGCGGGCCACAGCAGGGTCCGAGTAGTAGGCCAGCAGCGCATCGACATCGTCCGGCAGGTAGGTGCGCAGGCAGAGACGGTCGGTCGTCAGGGGGAGGGGGATCGGCATGGACTCACCGTAGAGGATCGGCCACGACCAGCCGGGCGGGGCGTGGAGCGCCTTCCTCCCGATCTCCTGGTGCGGTGCTACTTTCCTGTGACCACAGCCTGTCAGGAGGACTGCCATGAGCCGCGCCGTCGCCGACTCCCACCCCACGGCCTACCGTCGGCCCAGCCGAAAGCTCCAGTGGATGACCGTCGTGGTGGGCTTCCTGCTCTTCGTGCTGCTCCTGGTGGAGACGGCACTGCTGGTGCTCGGATCCACGGCGACCGCGGTGAGCATCTGGAAGCCGCCCGCCGATGCGGACGCCCAGATGATGGCGATGATCGGGAGCGCAGTGGCACTGGTGCTGGGCGGGCTCACGATGCTGCTCGCCGGCGCTTGCATCGGGCGGTACCGGGCGCTTGTCAAGCTCGCCGCGCTGCTGCTGTTCCTCGGAGCCTTCCTGCGGCTGGTGCTGCCGGTCGTCCACTACTCGCTCTCCTCTGCCGGGGTGTACACGAGACTGACGTTCTTCGGTGCCCGGCTCGACGGGCAGCTGGGCGAGATCCTGCTGAACCTGCACTGGTACGCGATGGTGCCCGCTCTCCTGCTCACCCTTCTGGGGCTGCTCGGCCTCGTGCTGATCGCCCCCAAGCGGCTGCCGGTCGCCGAGCAGACCGGCCGCACGGACGACCCTCGCTACCCCCATTCCGCTGAAGCGCCTCGTCCGACCGGCGAGCGCCGTCCCGTCGATGGCACCCGCGCCGAGCAGAGCACCGCACGTGATACGGACCGCCCACAGCCCAGCGACCGCACCCCCGCCGACGGGTCCGGCAGCACCGCCGATCACCGTGACCGCTGATCACGGCACCCACCCAGTCCTGGCGGACCTCGACTGGCCGCTGCGCACCGAGCGCCTCGAGCTGAGGCCCGGCCGCGCAGAGGACGCCGATGCGATCTGGCCCTGGTACGGGCTGCCCGAGGTGCAGCAGTGGACCACCGCCCTGTCCCGCAGCCTCGAGGAGCACCGCGAGCGGTGGTCCGCGAAGCTGCCCTCGTCGGTGGTGGGCCTGCTGGGCAGCCGCATCATCGCGGTGGGCAAGGTGGACCGGCAGGACGCCTGGTCCCAGGCCGACATGGCCGAGCAGGCACGCGGGCAGCAGGCAGAGCTGGGCTGGGTGCTGGACCCGGCGAGCCACGGCCGGGGCTACGGCACCGAGTTCGCGGCCGGGCTGGTCGAGATCGCGTTCAAGGGACTGGGCGTGCGCCGGGTGGAGGGCAACTGCTTCGCCGAGAACCTCGCCTCCCGCCGCATCATGGAGAAGATCGGGATGCGCCTGGAAGGGCACTTCCGTGAGGAATCCCTGCACCGCAGCGGTCGCTGGCTGGACGGCATGAGCTTCGCCCTGTTGGCGAGCGAGTACCGCTCGCCGAGACCGAGCACGTGAGAGCACTAGAGTTGCCACCATGCGCACCGTCGTCCTGCCCGGCTCCTTCGACCCCTACACGCTGGGGCACCACGACCTGACCCGGCGGGCCGCCGCGATCGCCGAACGGGTGGTCATCGCCGTCACCCACAACCCCTCCAAGAAGGGCCTGCTGGATGTGGAGGCCCGCACCCGCGCCATCACCGCCTGCCTCGCGAACGAAGGCCTCGACTCCGCCGTGGAGGTGCGCACCCTGGGCAGCGGGCTGCTGGTGGGCTTCTGCCGCGAGGTGGGGGCCGGTGCCGTGGTGCGGGGGCTGCGCTCCCAGCTGGACCTCGCCTACGAGGAGCCCATGGCCCGCATGAACCGCCACCTGGCCGGTGTGGACACGATCTTCCTGCTCACCGACTCGCGCTACGCCCACATCTCCTCGTCCCTGGTGCGGGAGGTGCACAAGCTGGGCGGTGACGTGACCGACATGCTCCCTGCGCCCTCCCTGGACGCGCTCGCCGCCGCCGGGAACGTATCCTGAACAGTCCCTTCCCGCCCCCACCAGAAAAGGAGTGCTCCGCCATGTCCTCGACCGACACCGCCGGCTCGCCCTTCGACAGCGACCTCCGATTCGACGCGGTGGACCTGATCGGCCGCACCGGCTCCCACCGCCACGTGGAGCGCACCGTCGCCGCGGCCGCCCGTGACGCCGGCGGGCCCGCCATGCAGGTGCCCGAGGGGGAGCCCGTCGCCGTGCAGGCCGAGCTCGAGTCCGTGGTCGAGGGGATCTACGTGCACGGCACCGTCACCGCCCATCTGGCGGGGGAGTGCTCGCGCTGCCTGGACCCCGTCGAAGACCACATCGAGGCCCGCATCGACGAGCTGTTCATGTACCCCGAGAAGGTCAAGCCCGACGAGCGCGAGGACACCGTGATGCTCGACGGGGACGAGGTGGACCTCGGGCCGCTGGCGCGCGACGCCCTCGCCCTGGAGGCCGACGACCGGCCCCTGTGCCGCCCCGACTGCCCGGGCCTGTGCCCCCAGTGCGGCTTCCGCATGGAGGAGGACCCGGACCACGAGCACGTGGTGATCGACGACCGCTGGGCCGCCCTGCAGGGCCTGCTCGAGGAGGGCAGCGACGAGGGATCCGCCGGCACCACCGCCGCGGATGCCACCGGCCGGGACGGCGGCCCGGAGGACCGGGCCTGATGGCGCGATCCCGCCGCACCACCCCGGCCGCGGATCCGAGCGGCCTGCTGCGCGCCCTGCCGCTGGACGGCGCCCAGAGTGCTGACCTCGCCGAGTCCGGCCTGCTGGACCTGGCTCTCGTGCACCGCTCCTACGCCTACGAGAACGCGCTGACCACCCACAACGAACGCCTCGAGTTCCTGGGTGATGCGGTGCTGCAGCTCGCGGTCACCGAGGAGCTCTACGCCGCCCACCCCGGGCTGCCCGAGGGTGACCTGGCCCGCCGTCGCGCCGCCACCGTCAACACCCGGGCCCTGGCGATGGTCGCCTCCCGGGTGGACCTGGGGGCGTATGTGAAGCTGGGCCGCGGTGAGGACCTCTCCGGCGGCCGCTCCAAGGCCTCGATCCTCGCCGACACGACCGAGGCCGTGATCGGTGCCGTGCACCTGGCCTGTGGGCAGGACGTGTCCCGCCGCTTCGTGCTGGACCTGTTGCGCCCCCTGCTGGACTCCGACGAGTTCCTCGAGGCCGGGTACGACTTCAAGACCCGCCTGCAGGAGATCGCCGCGGAGACCGCCACGGTTCCCGTGTACCGCATCACCGAGACCGGGCCCGAGCACCAGAAGGTCTTCACCGCCACCGTCACCGTGCCCGAGGTGGTCACCGCCAGCGGGGACGGCCCCTCCAAGAAGGACGCCGAACTGGTGGCCGCCCAGCACGCCGTGCGGGCCGTGCTCGCCGAGCGCGGCGAGACCCTGATCCCGCGAGGCTGAGCCGTGCCCGAGCTGCCCGAGGTGGAGGTGGTGCGGCGCGGGCTGCTGCCCCACACCGTCGGCCGGACCGTCGTCAGGGTCGAGGTGCTCGATGCGCGCATCCTGCGCCGCCAGGTGGGCGGCGCGGACCGCCTGCGCGAGGCCGTCGAGGGGAACCGGTTGAGCGCCCTGGCGCGGCGTGGCAAGTTCCTGTGGTGGAGGCTCGAGGAGCCGGGCGCCTCGAACAGCGGCGGCAGCGACGTGGGGCAGGCCCTGATGAGCCACCTGGGCATGAGCGGCCAGTGGCGGGTGCGCGGCGCACATCCCGCCGCCGACGCCGCGGTACCCGCGCTCGCCTCCGCTCCGGGATCGGAGGGCCCGGCTCCTGACCCGCTGCGTCACCGCCGCCTCACCCTGCACCTGGACACCGGCACCGCGATCGACCTCATCGACCAGCGCA
This sequence comes from Brachybacterium sp. p3-SID1565, assembly GCF_025143785.1. Lineage (NCBI taxonomy): Bacteria > Bacillati > Actinomycetota > Actinomycetes > Micrococcales > Dermabacteraceae > Brachybacterium > Brachybacterium sp. p3-SID1565. The sequence continues at coordinate 118,805 of NZ_JAMBDS010000001.1, read as the reverse complement.
TCTTCGGCGGCCTGTGGACCAGCCCCCTGACCGAGTCGCCCGACGGCGCCATCGCCGGGGCGGGCAGCCCCGACCACCTGCTGCCGGCCGACGCCCGCGACATCGCCCGGGACTTGCTGGACCCGGCGGCCGACCTGCCCGCCATCGCACGCACCCTCCGCTCGCGCCGCAGCGCCGTGAAGTCCCTGCTGCTGAGCCAGGACGTGGTCAGCGGCATCGGCAACATCTACGCCGACGAGGCGCTGTGGGCGGCTCGCACCCGTTACGACACCCCCGGCAACGCCCTGTCCCAGCGGCGGGCGCTGTCGATCCTGCGGGCCGCGGCGGCGGTCATGGAACGGGCCCTGGACCACGGCGGGACCAGCTTCGACGCCCTCTACGTCAACGTCGACGGGCGCAGCGGCTACTTCGCCCGATCGCTGAACGCCTACGGTCGTGCAGGAAATCCCTGCCCCAGGTGCGGTAGGTTGATCCGGCGGACCATGCATCAAGGGCGATCGAGCCATTACTGTCCCGGATGCCAGCGCCCGCCCACAGCAGTCGGCCGTCCCCCAGCGACGGCACGAGCCAGGAAGGACCCTCAGTGACATCGAGCGATGAGCGAGGCCCGATCCGCGTGATGCTGGTGGACGACCACGAGGTCGTGCGCCGCGGCATCGTCACCGCGATCGATTCGAGCGCGTCCCTCACCGTGGTGGGTGAGGCCTCCTCCGTGGCGGAGGCGACGCGCCGACTTCCGGCGATCCGCCCCGACGTGCTGGTGGTGGATCTCCAGCTGCCCGACGGCACCGGCATCGACGTGATGCGCGCCGCGCGTGAGCTGAACCCCGAGCAGAACATGCTGGTGCTCACCAGCTTCGACGACGACGCGGCGCTGCGCGAGTCCCGCGCCGCCGGTGCCGCGGGGCTGATCCTCAAGTCCGCCCGCTCCAAGGACATCGTCAGCGCCATCGAGACGGTGCACGGCGGCGGCACGGTGTGGCCGAACGGCCATGCGGACGACGAGCCCGAGCTGTCCGAGTCCGATCGCCGCATCGTCGAGCTGATCGGGGACGGCCACTCCAACCGGGAGATCGCCGAGCGCATCGGCATCGCGGAGAAGACGGTCAAGAACCGGGTCACCGTGATCCTGCAGGCCCTCGGCATGCAGCGCCGCACCCAGGTGGCCGCCATGGTGGCGGCCCGCCGCCGCGCCGGCTGGAAGTGAGCGCCAGGCGGTAGTGGGCGTCTGGGCCGTCTGGGCCAGAGGTGACCGATGCCCCGCTCACTGCGGCGGCAGCGTCACCCTCCACGAGATCATCGTGCCCGGCTCCAGGTTGAACGCGTCCACCCAACCCGCGTGACGGCGCGCCCGGCTGGACATGTTCGCCAGACCGCTGCGGCGGGTCACCGTGGGATCGATGCCGCGCCCGTTGTCCGAGACGTTCACCTGCACCACGCGGTCCACACCCTCGCTGAACACGCTCACCGACACCGCCACAGCGGTCGCATGCGCATGCCTCGCGGCATTGGCCAGGCACTCCCGCACCACCGCCACGACGTCCTCGGCGATCTCCCCGGGCAGCTCCGAGTCCAGCTCGGCCGGGCGGGTGGGCAGGCGCAGGGTGGGGACGAAGCCCAGGCCGGCGGTGGCCAGCCCTGTCTCGTGACGCAGCCGCTCGGTGAGCGTCGCCTCCGTGCGCTCACGCCGGAGCGACTGGACGATCTGCCGGATCTGGGCCACCGCGTTCTCCACGCCCTGCACGGAGGTCGCCACCGAGCTGCGGATCCGGGAGTTGGTGGGCTCCTCCCCGGGGGAGGACAGCGCCTCGGTGAGGGCCTCCAGCTCCATGCCCACGGCGAACAGTTCCTGGATGGCCAGGTCGTGCAGGTCGCGGGCGATCCGGCTGCGCTCGTCGTCCACCTCGCCGGAACCGAGGGAGGGGCCGCGCAGGGTCAGTGCGATCAGTCCGGCCAGGGAGTCCAGTCGCTCCCTGTCCGCCGCCGTGAAGGCGATGTGCTGCTGATCCCGGTCGCGCAGCACGGCGAGGAACCCACGCCCGTGCTCGGCAGCGTCGACCACCGCGAGCAGGGCGCGGGAGGGGGCGGGGGCATCCGGGTCCAGGGCGAGGGCGCCGATCGCCTCCAGTGCGTCGTTGTCGGCAGCTGCGAGGGCCAGGAACGCCGGTGACTGCGGGTCCAGCAGCTGTCCCAGCAGATCCGTGGCGCTGGGCCCCTCGGCCATCTCCACGGTCCAGGTCCCGGGCTCGAGCGGCATCACCAGCACGGAGTCGCCGGGTGCCAGGTCGGTGCGGGCGGAGGCGACCAGCAGCTGCAGCAGGTCCTCCGTGTCGCCGCCGGCCAGCACGGCCTCGGCCAGGTCCTGCACGCGGGGTCGGTCGGCGCGGGCGGGGGGCAGCAGGTCCTGACTCATCGATCCTCCTGGGATGCGGAACCGGAGCGGGTGGGGCGGGCGGTGCGGGCAGCATGCAGCTCAGCACGTGCGCCGGGTCCGATGTGGAGCACGGGGGTGGCCGGGGGGATCGCCTCGGCGCGGTGCGTGACCACCACCACGGTGGTGCCGGAGGGCACCAGGGTGTCGTCGGCGGGGGTGAGCAGCGAGCGCAGCAGGGCATCGCCGCGGGCGGGATCGAGGTGCTCGGTGGGTTCGTCCAGCAGCAGGATCCCGTTGCCTCGGATCACGGCTCGGGCCAGCAGCAGCCGTCGACGCTCGCCTCCGGAAACGGTGGTGCCGTCCGGGCCCAGCATGGTGTCCAGTCCGCGGGGGAGCTGTGCCACCCAGTCCTCCAGGCCCACGGCACGCAGGGCGGCATGGGCGGTGTCGTCGTCCAGGTCGCCGCGCACCACCCGCAGGTTCTCCCGCACGCTGGTGGCGAACACGTGGGCGTCCTCGGCGAACATCACCACCTTCTGCCGTACGGCATGCGGCGGCAGGGAGGCGATGTCGGTGCCGTCCAGCTGGACGGCGCCGGCCAGCGGGGACAGCAGACCGGCGAGCGTGGCCAGCAGGGTGGATTTCCCGCTGCCGGAGGCGCCGACGACCGCGAGGCGGGAGCCCGGGGGCAGGTCGAGGTCCAGGCCCGCCACGCGCGGGGCCTCGGGGCTCCAACCGGCGGTGAGGCCCACGGCGCGCAGATGCGCGGTGGGGGCGAGGGACGGGACTGCAGCGGACGGCGCGACGGCCGGCTCGTTGTCTGCGGGGAGCTCGGTCGACGCCGCGCTCTCGGTGCGCGCCTCCAGCGACGCAAGGGCCGCGTCCGGCCGGACCACGGCGTCGAGCCGGGCGGCAGCGGCGCGGGAGCGGGCGTACTGGGAGGCGGCCGCCGGGAGCGCTGAGGCGGCTTCGAAGGAGGACAGCGGCAGCAGGAGCAGCACGCCGATCTGCCCGGCGGAGGCACCGCCGTCCAGCCAGGCGGCACCGGCGGCCAGCAGTGAGCCGAGCACCGCCAGCACCATCGAGGCGGGAACGGCGGCGGAGGCCACCGCACTGGGCAGGGCCGCGCGGTCGATCGCGGCGTCGTGCGCTGACTGCTCCGCGGCGAGCGTGCCCAGGGCGGCGTCGAGGCGGCCGTCCACGCGCAGGCTGGTGGCGTCGTCCAGGATCTCCAGCGCGCTGGCGGAGACCTGGGAACGGGTGGTCACCACCGCGTCCTGGGAGATGCGTGAGGCGCGGTAGGCCGCCAGCGGAGCGATCAACGAGGCCAGCACCAGCGATGCGGCCATGGTCAGGCCCGCCAGCATCGACATCGGCATGATCGTGGCCAGCACCACCACGAACATGACCACCGAGACGATGCCCGGCACGATCGCCTTGATCACGTGGTCGGCGAGCTCCTGGGCGTCGTCGCCGATGCGGGCCAGCAGGTCACCGCGGCGCAGCCGGGTCAGGGTGTCGTCGGTGCGGGCGGCCAGGGCGGTGAACAGGTTGGTGCGCAGGGAGACCACGCCGCGCAGCGCGACCGCGTGGGTGGTCATGCGGTCCAGCCAGCGGAACACGCCGCGGGCCACGCCCAGGGCGCGCACCATCACCACGGCCACGGTGAGGTCCAGCACCGGGGGCATCGTCCAGGCGCGGGTGACCAGGTAGGCGGAGACCGCGGCGAGGGCGAAGGCAGCCGCGAGGGTGGCGCAGGCGGAGAGCACCGCGGCGGCCAGTCGGGCGCGGGGGATCTCCAGCGCTCTCTCGGCGCGGCGCAGGGCCAGATCGGGGGAGGTGGTCACGGGGCGACCTCCTGGTGCTCGTGCCCGGCCGGGTGCTCGGCATCGCGGGTGTGGCGGGCCTGCACCTCGGCGACGTCGTCCGCGATGTCGACCAGGCGGGAGCGGTGGGCGATCACCACCACGGTGCGTCCCTGACGGCGCAGGTCCGCGATGAGGTCCAGCACCACCTGCTCGGTGGCCCCGTCCAGGTGGGCGGTGGGTTCGTCGAGCACCACCAGCGGTGCGGGGGAGAGCATGGCGCGGGCCAGGGCCAGGCGCTGCCGCTCTCCCAGGGAGATGCCGGCGCCGGCGCGGCCCAGATCCGCATCCCAGCCGCGCTCGGCCACCACGGCGTCCAGGCCGGTTGCCGCGGCGGCACGGGCGACCTCGCCCTCGCTCGTACCGGGGCGGGCCGACAGCAGCACGGAGCGGATGGTGCCCGCGGGCAGCACGGGACGCTGGGGCAGCAGCGCCACCTGGTCCCACAGGGAGCGTCGGCGCAGCTCGCGCACGTCCACGGCGGTGCCGTCGGCGGCGATCACCTCAGCGCGGCCCTCCGCGGGCTCCAGCAGCCCCAGCATGACGTGCACGGCCGTGGTCTTCCCGGACCCCGAGGGGCCGGTGAGGGCCAGCACCCGACCAGGGCGCACGGTGACCTCGGCGCGGTAGGGGGCCAGGCCGTCGCGGGAGGCGACGGTGACCCCGCGCAATGCCAGGGTGGCGGTGCGCAGGTCGGGAGCCTCCGTGCGGCCGTCGGCCGTGACGGGCTCGTCGAGCACCTCGAAGGCCGCGGTGACGGCGGCCAGGCCGTCGGTCGAGGAGTGGTACTGGGAGCCGACGTTGCGCAGCGGCTGGTACACCTCGGGCGCCAGCACCAGCACGGCCAGCGCCGGGGCCAGGTCCATGTGCCCGTACACCAGGCGCATGCCGATGCTCACCGCGATCAGCGCCACGCACAGCGTGGCCAGCAGCTCCAGCACCATCCCGGAGAGGAACGCGTACTTCAGCGAGCCCATGGTGGAGGCGCGGTGGCGGTCGCCGAGACTGCGCACCACCTTCTCGGGGCCCTTCTCCCGGCCCAGGGCGCGCAGGGTGGGCAGCCCGTCGACCAGGTCCAGCATCTGGGCCCACATGGTGCGCATGTCTGCCAGCAGGCGCTCGGAGCGGCCCACCGTCAGCTTGCCCACCAGGATCATGAACAGCGGCACCAGGGGCAGGGTGAACAGGGCGATCAGAGCACTGGTGAGGTCCAGCAGGCCGATGGTCAGCAGGCACAGCGGGGTCACGGTGAGGCTCAGCAGCAGCTGCGGCACGTACCCCACCAGGTAGGGGCGCAGGTTCTCCACGCCGGTGGTGGCCAGGGCCGTGAGGTCCGCTCCGCGACCGGCAGAGCTGCGCGGGCCCAGTTGGGCGGCGTGGGACACGATGCGGGAGCGCAGCTGGGCGATGGCGTCGGTGGCGGCCCGATGGGCGGTGCGCTGCTCCACCAGCACCGCGAGCGCCCGGATCGCCAGAGCCAGCGCGAGCACTCCCAGTAGTGCCGGGGCGGCCTGGGGGAGCTCACGGTCCACCAGCAGTGAGGCGCCGAGACGGCCGATCACCAGGGCCGTGGTGATCACGCAGCCGGCCTGCACCAGGCCCAGCACGGTGGTGCGGGCCACGTGGCTGCGGGCGGCCCTGACCTCGCGGACCAGGCGCGGGTCCAGCGGGGCGCGGGAGGCCCGCTTCGGGGTGGGGGCGGACGCGCCCGCCGTCCCCGCGGGCGGCGGGGCAGGCGGGCGCGAGATCGAGGTTGTCATCGTGGACAGTCTGACAGGGCGGAGGGACTGCTCGGCGTGCCGAGGGTCCCCGCGGCACCGTCAGGCTCTCAGCTCTCGGCGTGGCGGCGACCGCCGTCCTGGTCGAAGGCCTCGCGGTAGGCGCCGCGAGCACGCTCCACCAGGCCGGGCGGCTGGGGGTCGTCTGGGCCGGCGATGCGGTGGCGGAACACCCAGAAGGACCAGATCTCGTAGGCCAGCACGATCGGCATGAACACCACCACGGCGATGGTCATCACCAGCAGCGTGTGCTCGCTGGAGGAGGCTCCGGCCACCGTGAGCGAGTTGGCGGCGTCGTTGGTGGCCGGCAGCACGTAGGGGAACAGCCCACCGAACAGCGTCACACCCGCCCCTCCGATCGCCGTCAGGGAGGCCATGAAGGCCGCGCCCTCCCGGCGCATCCGGTTCAGCACTGCCACCGCCACCAGGGCCACCGCCGCCACCAGCAAGGGCAGCCAGGTGAGGGCAGAGTTGGAGTAGGCCAGCTGGTACCAGATCAGGAAGGCCGCACCGGCGATGATGGTGGGCAGGATCAGGATGCCGGCCAGGCGGTTGGCGTCCTCGCGCAGCTCACCCACCGTGCGCAGAGTGAGGTACAAGGTGCCGTGCAGCCAGAACAGCAGCACGAACACGATGCCGCCCAGCAGGCCGAAGGGGTTCAGCAGGCCCAGCAGGGAGGTGGTCACCCAGCTGTTGCCGTCGATGGCCACGCCCCTGACGATGTTGGCGAAGGCCACGCCCCACAGCAGCGCCGGCAGGAAGCCGGAGAGGATGTGGACCCAGTCCCAGGTCTTCGTCCAGGTGGGGGTGTCGTGCTTGGCGCGGTACTTGAAGGCGCACACCCGCACGATCAGCATCACCAGGAGCAGCAGCAGTGCCAGGTAGAAGCCGGAGAACAGGGTGGCGTACCACTCGGGGAACGCCGCGAAGATCGAGGCGCCGCCCACCAGCAGCCACACCTGGTTGCCGTCCCAGATCGGGGCGATGGTCGAGATGATGGTGCCGCGACGTTCGGTGTCCCCCTTGCCCAGGGCGAGGACGTTCATCTCCACCCCGAAGTCGAAACCCTCCAGCAGGAAGTAACCCAGGAAGAAGAAGGCGATCAGCGCGAACCACAGCGTCTGCAGCAAGGTCGGATCGATCATGTCCATGACAGTCCTTGTCCCTTCTCAGTACCCGAAGGAGATGGCCGGGGTGTCGAGCTCGTCGGTCTGCTCGTCACGCTGCGGGATGGGGATGCCCTTGAGGGCGGCCTTGCGCATCAGGTAGAACCACACCACGGCGAGCACCCCGTACAGCAGGGTGAAGGTCACCATGGAGGTGAGCACCATCCAGCCGGGGTTGGAGGAGACGCCCTGGATGGTCATCAGGCGCACCGTCGGGTCCAGCGGGTTGGGGTGGACCACCCAGGGCTGGCGGCCCATCTCGGTGAACACCCAGCCGGCGGAGTTGGCCAGGAACGGCATGGGGATCGCCAGCACGGTGAACCAGGCGAAGGCCTTGGAGCCGGTGGTGCGGGCCTGGTCGCCCTTCCCGCGCGTCACCCACAGTGCCCAGAAGGCGACGATGGCGCTGAACACCGCCAGGCCGATCATCAGGCGGAAGGACCAGTAGGTGACGAACAGGTTGGGCCGGTAGTCGGCCTCGACCTCGTTGCCGAAGATGTCCGTGGTGGTCTCGCCGAACTGCTCCTTGTACTGCGCGTTCAGGTCGTCCACGCCCTGCAGGGTGGCGTTCGGATCATAGGTGGCCAGGATCGCGGTGACGTAGGGGACCTCGATCAGGTGGGTCACGCTGTCGCAGTCGGCCGCGAACGCGTCCGGGCCGCCCACGGTGAGGATGGAGAACGGCGCACCGGACTGGGTCTCGCACAGCGCCTCGGCCGAGGCCATCTTCATCGGCTGCTGCTCGAACATGATCTTGGCCTGGAAGTCGCCGGAGATCACCAGCACCAGGGCGGAGACGAACATGGCCACCACGCCGAAGCGGACGGCGGGCCGGAACACGTCGCGGCTCATCAGGTGGTGCTCGGCACCGTCGGTGGTCTCCATGCCGAGCTCGCGGGCCTTGTTGTGGTGGCGCACCATGTGCCAGCCGGCCACGCCGGTGACGAAGGCGGAGGCCACCAGCCAGGCGCCGGAGATCACGTGGGGGAACGCCGCCAGGGTGGTGACGTTGGTGAGCACCGAGAGGATGGAGCCCTGGGAGGGATCGAGCTCCGCCCGCCCGGTCTCCGGGTTCAGCACGGCGCCGACGGGGTGCTGCATGAAGGAGTTCGCGGCGATGATGAAGTACGCCGAGAGCATGGTGCCGATCGCCACCATCCAGATGGTGAGCAGGTGGATCTTCTCCGGCAGCTTGTTCCAGCCGAAGATCCACAGCCCCAGGAACACCGACTCCAGGAAGAAGGCCAGCAGGCCCTCCAGGGCCAGCGGGGCGCCGAACACGTCGCCCACGTAGCGGGAGTACTCCGACCAGTTCATGCCGAACTGGAACTCCTGGACGATGCCGGTGGCGATGCCGATGCCGAAGTTCACGATCAGCATCGATCCGAAGAACTTCGTCAGGCGCGTCCAGGCGTCCTTCCTGACTGGGTCCTTGGATCGCACGGCGATGGTCTGCATGATCGCGACCAGCAGCGACAGGCCGATCGTGAGTGGTACGAAGATGAAGTGGTACACGGTGGTGATGCCGAACTGCCACCGTGCCAGGTCGAGGGCTTCCATGGATCCTCCCAGGGGAACGACACGCTGTCACGAAAGTACGACCGGGCAGGGTTGCAGGAAGGGACCATCGTCCCGGGATGCGCGCCGGTCCGGCAGTAGCCAGTCTCCCACCGCGAGGATCCCCGGGTCGGGATCGACGAGCGTGCGGCGGGGTGTGTCGGCCCGGCGGCGGCGTGTGTCGCGCCGCATGTCGCGATGTCCCGGACCAGCTCCCTGTGCCATACTGACCGCGGCGCTCTCCTGCCCCGTACCGGGTGGGGGAACCTCCCGGCGTTGTTGCGTCGGAGCTCCGGGAACGCGAGTTCACGCGACCGAGTCGGCTCCCGCGATCAGCATCGCAGCGCTCCCTCTGAGGAGCAGCGCGGCGGCGAGGGCCAGAGACTTCCGTCCCCAGGGACGATGACCACATGGGACCCAGGGTGCGCTGGATCCTCCAGAAGGAGACGGCCACATGGCTGACAGCACCGACGACCGCGCATCGATCGACGAGGATTCGACCGGCACCACCCCCACGCGCAGGCGCCGCCGCGCCGCGGGAGCGCCAGCGGGGGCCCCGGCCCCCGTCCTCACCCCGGAGACCCCGACGGACACCCCCGTGTTCCGCACGGTGGTGCCCGAGCAGACCGCCGCCGCGGCGGAGCCGACCATCACCAAGCGTCCCCGCCGCCGCGCGGGTGCGCCTGCAGGAGCCCCGATCGTTCCTGCGCCGGCCGCCCAGGATCCGGAGACGGGCGAGGCCGCGGAGGGCTCCGAGGGCCTCCCGCAGGGGTCTGTTGCGCAGCAGGACGCACCGCGCACCGCACCGGCGGCCGCCCAGCCCGAGCCGCGCACCGATGCCGTCGCCTCCTCTCCCGCCACTGCGCAGGAGGAGGACGAGGACGAGCTGGACGGCGACGAGCAGGACGCCAATCCCGTCGCCGATGACCTGCGCGCCCTGGCCAGCACCCGCACCCGCGGTGGGGCCGTTGAGCAGGCTGCCGGTCAGGCCGATGACGACAGGGCGCGCCGTGAGCAGGCCCAGCAGGACTTCGCCTCGCTTCTGTTCCAGGCGCCCGCGCCCGCGCAGCCGCGCACGACGGTGGGCCCGAAGGACGCCCCCGTCGGCAGCGCCGACCTCTCCTTCGACGCAGGCTCCGACTCCGGGCAGGACACGGACGGTGCCGAGGACGCCTCCTCCGAGGACGCCGAGGACGCACCCCACCGCCGCACCCGCTCGCGCCGTCGCAGCGGCTCGGTGGGGGAGCAGGGCTCGGACGCCACCGCGGGCGAGGCCCGGAAGGACGGCGGCACCGACGAGGAGAGCACCGGTGACGACAGCTCCTCCGAGGACGGCGACGACTCCGGCGACAGCAAGGACGATGAGGGCCGCGAGGGCTCCGGCAGCTCCCGGCGTCGACGTCGCCGGGGCGGCCGTGGGCGGCGTGGCCGTGGCCGTGGGGACGAGGACCGCGTCAGCGGCGACGACCAGGACTCCGGCACCGACAGCTCCCGTGGCGGCAGCGACGACCAGGACGGCGAGTCCGAGGATCCCTCGAGCGAGGACTCCGACGGCGAGAAGGACTCCGGGGACGGCAGCTCCGGCTCCTCGAGCTCGCGCCGGCGCCGGCGCCGGCGGCGCTCCGGATCCAGCGACGGTGACGTCAGCTCCCCGGACGATCCCCCCAACACCGTGGTCAAGGTGCGCGAGGGCCGCGACGAGGTGAAGTCCGTCAAGGGCTCCACCCGCCTGGAGGCCAAGCGCCAGCGTCGCCGAGAGGGCCGCGACGCCGGTCGCCGCCGCAGCGTCATCACCGAGGCCGAGTTCCTGGCCCGTCGCGAATCCGTCAAGCGCTCCATGGTGGTGCGGGAGCAGAAGGGCCGCACCCAGATCGCCGTCCTCGAGGACGACGTCCTGGTGGAGCACTACGTGGCCCAGAAGTCGCAGACCTCGATGGTGGGCAACGTGTACCTGGGCAAGGTGCAGAACGTGCTGCCCTCCATGGAGGCCTCCTTCGTGGACATCGGCAAGGGCCGCAACGCCGTGCTGTACGCTGGCGAGGTCAACTGGGACGCCGCGGGCCTGGAGGGGCAGCCGCGTCGCATCGAGCTGGCCCTCAAGAGCGGCGACTCCGTGCTGGTCCAGGTCACCAAGGACCCGATCGGCCACAAGGGCGCCCGCCTGACCAGCCAGATCTCCCTGCCCGGCCGCTACCTGGTGTTCGTGCCCGGCGGCTCCATGACCGGCATCTCCCGCAAGCTGCCGGACACCGAGCGCGCGCGGCTGAAGAAGATCATGCGCCAGATCATCCCCGAGGATGCGGGCGTGATCGTGCGCACCGCCGCCGAGGGGGCCAGCGAGGAGGAGCTCACCCGCGACGTCGAGCGCCTGCGCGCCCAGTGGGACAAGATCCAGAAGGCCCAGAAGTCGAAGTCGGCCCCGGCCGCTCTGTCCCAGGAGCCCGACATCGCCATCAAGGTGGTGCGCGACGTCTTCAACGAGGACTTCACCTCCCTGATCGTCGAGGGCGGCAAGGTCCACGACGACGTGCACGAGTACATCTCCTCCGTGGCACCGGACCTGCTGGAGCGGCTCACCCGCCACGTGGGCCCCGAGGATGTGTTCGCCAAGCACCGCATCGACGAGCAGCTGCTCAAGGCGATGGACCGCAAGGTGTACCTGCCCTCCGGGGGCTCCCTGGTGATCGACCGCACTGAGGCGATGACCGTGGTGGACGTCAACACCGGCAAGTTCACCGGTTCCGGCGGCTCCCTCGAGGAGACCGTCACGCGTAACAACCTGGAGGCCGCCGAGGAGATCGTGCGGCAGCTGCGGCTGCGGGACATCGGCGGCATCATCGTCATCGACTTCATCGACATGGTGCTCGAGTCCAACCGCGACCTGGTGCTGCGCAGGCTCGTCGAGTGCCTGGGGCGCGACCGCACCAAGCACCAGGTCGCCGAGGTGACCTCGCTGGGCCTGGTGCAGATGACCCGCAAGCGCGTGGGCCAGGGACTGGTGGAGACGTACTCCGCCACCTGCGAGCACTGCAACGGCCGCGGCCTGATCGTGGACATGGACGGCTCCCACTCCCACACCGGCGGCAACGGGAACGGTTCGAACTCCGGCAGCGGAGGCGGCAACGGCTCCGGCGAGGAGTCCTCCCGCTCCGGTCGGCGCCGCGGCGGGCGCAAGTCCCGCTCCGCGGAGGCCAGGGAGGCCGTGGGTGAGCTGATCGACCCGCAGTCGGCGGACGTGCACCGCCTGCAGGAGGACGAGAGCTCCCGGGCCCTGGCCCGTGCCACCATCGCCTCGATCGCGGCGGCCTCCGGTCACCAGTCGAGCCCCGAGGTGACCGTGGACGGCAAGGTCGTCTCGGTGCAGGGCCAGGAGCAGACCCCCACCGCGAACGACGAGCCCGGCCACTCCGAAGAGCAGGAGGGAACCGTGCCGACGGACCAGCAGCCCCAGCAGGACACCGGCGAGGCCACCCGCGCCGCCGACGCCGGGTCCCTCGAGCGGCCCGAGCAGGCCGACCGCGTCGAGCAGTCGGCCCCCGCGGCCGATGCGAGCGGCACCGGGGACCCGGAGCCCGTCACCCGCATCGACCCCGAGGCCGGCAGCACTGACCCCGAGCAGGCGAGCCCTGACGGCCCCGGCGGGACCGTCACCCCCGAAGGGTGACCAGTTCCACAGCTTCCGCCAGCATCTGCGCAGGTCGCGCCGGTAAGAATGGTTGACCGGCGCGCCCGGGGATCGTAAGCTGTCCCTTGGCGCAGAACGCGCCGAAGTCGTGATCCCGCTGGGCGTCGCGCGGCCGCACCTCCCTCCTGGGGTGTTCTCGAGTGGATCGAGGGCGCAGCAGGACCGGTCGACGGTCGCAGGTGCGCGGTGAGTCCGCGAGTCCGGCTCTCGGGTACGTCCCGAACCAAGCAATTCCCGAACCAAGATGGAGCAGTGACGTGGTGTACGCAATCGTCCGCGCAGGCGGTCGTCAGGAGAAGGTGTCGGTCGGTGACACCATCGTGATCAACCGCGTGTCCGGCGAGGCGGGCGACAGCGTCGAGCTCGCTCCCGTCCTCCTGGTCGACGGCGACTCGGTGACCTCCGCCAAGTCCGATCTGGACAAGGTGAAGGTGACCGCTGAGATCCTCGAGGAGCTGCGCGGTCCCAAGATCCGCATCCTCAAGTACAAGAACAAGACGGGCTACAAGAAGCGCCAGGGCCACCGCCAGGAGCTCACCCGCCTGAAGATCACGGGCATCGCCTGAGCGATCCCTTCGTAACGAGAGAAGGATTGATTCCAGATGGCATCGAAGAAGGGCGTCAGCTCCTCCAAGAACGGGCGTGACTCCAACGCCCAGCGCCTCGGCGTCAAGCGCTTCGGCGGCCAGGTCGTCGGCGCCGGTGAGATCATCGTGCGTCAGCGCGGTACCAAGATCCACCCCGGTGACGGCGTGGGCCGCGGCAACGACGACACGCTGTTCGCCCTCACGGCGGGCACCGTCGAGTTCGGGCGCAAGCGCGACCGCCGCGTGGTCAGCGTTGTCGCCAGCGCCTGAGCGCAGCGACCGCTGATCCGTCCGGCCCCGTCCGGACTCCCACTTTCGCCTTCGAGGGGCGGAGCCCACAGCTCCGCCCCTCGACGCGTACCCACCACCGTCCGCACCGCACCCGGTGACGGACCCACCCCGCCCCGCATCGGAGGAGCCCCATGGCAACGTTCGTCGACCGCGTGAGACTGCACGTCGTCGCCGGATCGGGGGGCCACGGCGCCGCCTCGATCCGTCGCGAGAAGTTCAAGCCGCTGGCCGGGCCCGACGGTGCCAACGGCGGCCGCGGCGGGGACGTGATCCTCGAGGTGGACGCCTCCACCACCACCCTGCTGCCGTACCACCACAAGCCCCACCAGAAGGCCTCCTCCGGTGACTTCGGCAAGGGCGACCTGCGCCACGGGGCCCGCGGCGAGGACCTGGTGCTGCCGGTCCCGGACGGCACCGTGGTGGCCACAGAGGACGGCACTGTGCTGGCCGACATGACCGGCATCGGCACCCGCTACGTGGCGGCCCGCGGGGGCTCCGGCGGTCTGGGCAACGCTGCCCTGGCCTCCCGGCACCGCAAGGCACCCGGCTTCGCCCTGCTGGGCGAGCCCGGCCAGGAGCGCACCCTGATCCTGGAGTTGAAGTCCGTGGCGGACGTGGCCCTGGTGGGCTACCCGAGCGCAGGCAAGAGCTCCCTGATCGCGGCGATGAGCGCAGCCCGCCCCAAGATCGCCGACTACCCCTTCACCACGCTGGTGCCCAATCTGGGCGTGGTCGAGGCCGGCCAGTACCGCTACACCATCGCCGACGTGCCCGGCCTGATCCCCGGGGCCAGCCAGGGCAAAGGGCTGGGCCTGGACTTCCTGCGCCACATCGAACGCTGCCACGTGATCGTGCACGTGCTCGATGCCGCCGCACTCGAATCCGATCGGGACCCCCTCAGCGACCTGGAGACCATCGAGTCCGAGCTGGCCCAGTACGCCGCAGGCCTCGATGAGCCCGGAGAGGGCCGGATCCCGCTGATGGAACGACCCACCGTGGTGGTGCTCAACAAGACCGACGTGCCCGACGGCGCCGACATGGCCGACATGGTCCGCGCCGGCCTCGCCGAGCGCGAGGTGCCCGTGCTGGATGTCTCCGCCGTGTCCCACAAGGGCCTGCGCGAGCTGAGCTTCCTGCTCGGTGAGCTGGTGGAGAAGGCCCGTGCTGCCCTGCCCGAGCCCTCGGCCGCCCCCATCGTGATCACCCCCGAGGCGGTGGACGAGGCCGGCTTCTGCGTGGTCACCGAGCAGTTCGAGGGAGCGACCGCCTGGCGCGTGGTGGGTGACAAGCCCGAGCGCTGGGTGCGCCAGACCGACTTCGCCAACGACGAGGCCGTGGGCTACCTGGCGGACCGCCTGGCCCGCCTGGGCGTGGAGCAGGAGCTGTACGCCGCCGGCGCTGTGGCCGGCTCCACCGTGCTGATCGGCCCGGGGGACGACGCTGTGGTGTTCGACTGGGAGCCCACCATGATGGGCGGCGCCGAGCTGCTGGGCGCCCGTGGCACCGACAGGCGCCTGGAGGACCATCACCGGCCCACCCGCGAGGAGAAGCGCGCCGAGCAGCGCGCCCGCACCGACGCCCGCATGGGGCGACTCGCAGCGATGGAGGAGGAGCGCCGGGCCGGGCTCTGGACCGATCCCTCCGTGGACGAGGACGGCACCGCATCATGATCGGCAGCACCCGGTGAGCGCCGACCTCGCCCGCGCACCGCGGCAGCCCGCGCGTCTCACCGACCGCGCCCAGCTGGTCGGCGCCGGTCGCATCGTGGTGAAGATCGGCTCCTCCAGCCTCACCGATGGGAGCGGCCGGCTCGACGATGCGCGGGTGCAGGAGATCGCCGCCACGGCGGCGGGGCTGCTGGAGCGCGGCACCGAGGTGGTGATCGTCTCCTCCGGTGCGATCGCCGCGGCGCTGGCCCCGCTGGGACTGCCGCAGCGGCCCCGGGAAGTGGCCCTGCAACAGGCCGCCGCGAGCGTCGGCCAGGCCCTGCTGGCCCGCTCGTGGTCCGAGGCCTTCGCCCGGCACGAGCGCATCACCGGTCAGGTGCTGCTGACCGAGTCCGACGTGATCGGCAGGCAGACCTACCGCAACGTGCGCACCGCCCTGGAGGCACTGCTGGACCTGGGCACCGTGCCGGTGGTCAACGAGAACGACACCACCGCCACCCATGAGATCCGCTTCGGCGACAACGACCGCCTGGCAGCCCTGGTGGCGCAGCTGCTGGGCGCGGACGCCCTGGTGCTGCTCACGGACGTGGACGCCCTGTACACCGCGCCGCCGCGGGAGCCGGGCGCCCAGCGGATCTCCGTGGTGGAGGACGTGGCGCGCCTGGCCGGGGTGAGCATCGGCTCGGTGGGCTCCAAGGTGGGCACCGGTGGGATGGTCACCAAGCTCTCCGCGGCTCAGCACGCCTCCACCACCGGCACCGCCACCGTGATGACCTCGGCGGCGCAGTTCGCCGGCGCCGTCGCGGGGAAGGACGTGGGCACGTTCTTCCCCGCCCACCACGGGCGCCGCCGCTCACGCCTGGTGTGGCTGCGCTTCGCCACCCGCGGCGCGGGCACCCTGCACGTGGACGAAGGTGCCGCCCAGGCGCTGCGCAGCCGTCGCCGCTCTCTGCTGGCGGTGGGCGTGGCACGGATCGAGGGCACCTTCCCCGCCGGGGTCCCGGTGGACATCGCCGCACCGGACGGGCAGCTGATCGCGCGCGGCCTGGTGGGCTTCAGCAGCGAGGAGCTGCGGGTGATGAGCGGCCACGGCTCGGCCGAGCTGCGGGAGTCGCTGGGGGAGCGCTTCCGCCGCCCGGCCGTGCACCGCGACCAGATGGTGCTGCTGTGAGTCTCAGGAGCCGGTGAGGACCGTCTCGATGGCAGCGCCGGGGAGGGCACCTCGACGCCCTTTCCTTCGCAACGGTGTGGATCACCACGTTCAGGCACCCCATCAGGGCGGCGAGCACGAACTCGACCGGATTGGCACCCGCGTCGTCGCCGCCCAGGCCGGCGGCTCATGAGAGTCTGGTCGCAGCTGCAGAGTGGATCGCGATCGTCAGAAAGGAACGCCTGCACGGAGGAGAACGTTGGCGTAGGGGGACGCCTCTCCCGTGCGCACGATGAACCGCGCGGATGCAGTGAGGGACTTGAGCTCCTCGTGGGGGACCGCCTCAGCATCGGGGCACCGCTCGGCCAGCCATCGACCCGCATCCTGCCCCTCCGCCTCGACGGCGCGGACTGCACCCTCGATCGCGACCTCCGAGAGGATCAGATCGAGCACGTCCGCGAAGCGGGGGATGCCGAAGCCCACGGCCAGGTCGACCTCGGGAACCCCGGGAGGAACCGGTAGCCCTGCATCGCCCACCACGAAGGTGTCCGTATGGCGTAGACGTGCAATGTGGAGGGCGAGCTGGGCGTGAAGGATGCCGGTCGTCCTCATCGGGATGCCTCCGTGGGACCTGGCAGATCGTCGGTCATGTAGGGGTAGCTCGGCTGGGCACCCTCCGAACGCACCGCGAAGGCACCCACCCGCGCGGCGAAGCGGGCGGCCTCTACCAGGTCGTCGGACCCCAGCAGGTGGGCGGCGAGGGCCCCGATGAAGGCGTCGCCCGCCCCCGTGGTGTCCACGGCCGCCACTGGTGAGGCGGGCACTGGGACGACCTCGGTTGCACCGGCCGGGAGCACGAGGGCACCCTCCCCACCGAGGGTGAGGACCAGCGAGCCGATCCCCGCGCGCCGCAGTGCCTGCAGCATGTCCCCCGCATCCTCGGGCACGTCTTTGCCTGGTGCGAGCAAACCGAGGACCAGACCTGCCTCGTGCTCGTTGACGACCAGGGGGTCCGCTCGGTGCAGCACCTCCGCGTCGAGCTCGACAACGGGGGCCGGATTGAGGATCACCCGCCCACCGCAGAGGCGGGCCGCCGCTTCGATGCCACTGCGGGGGATCTCCCCCTGCAGGACCACGATATCGGCGTCCTCGAGCAGAGCGGCATGGGCGCCGACAGCGGCTGCATCGACGGTGGTGTTGGCCCCGGGGACGACGACGATGGTGTTCTCCCCATGCTCGTCGACGGTGACCACTGCCAGACCCGTGGGAGTGCCGGGGCTGGTGGAGACGGTGCCCACACCGACGCCGCACTCCTTCAGCAGTGACAGTGCCGCTCCGGCATGGGCATCGTCGCCGACGGCTCCGACGATCCGCACCTCGGCACCGAGCCTCCTGGCGGCAACGGCCTGGTTGGCGCCCTTCCCCCCGGGCGTGAACGAACCATCTGCTCCGATCAGCGTCTCCCCGGGACCGGGATGGCGCTCGACTCTCAGATTGAGGTCGGCATTGATGGAGCCGACGACGACGATGCCCGTCACAGGTACTCGCTCACGTTCTCGGCGGTGACCACCACCACGTCGACCTGGACCTCGGCCTCCGGGCTGCCGCCCTCGACCACGGTCTGGGCCTGTTCGACGGCCTGGGCTCCAAGTTCACCGGGCTGCTGCGCGATGGTGGCATGCATGGTCCCGGCCTCGACGGCGGCCAATCCGTCGCCGGTGCCGTCGAAGCCGACCACGAAGACCTCCGATCCCGCCCGCGGGCCGAGGGCCTCGATGGCACCGAGCGCCATCTCGTCGTTCTGGGCGAAGATGCCGACCACGTCCGGATTCGCCTGCAGGAGGTTGGTGGCGACGTTCAGACCCTCGGCACGGTCGAAGTTCGCGGTCTGCTCCGCGACCACTTCGATGTCACCGTGGTTGGCGATCTCCTCGGTGAAGCCCTGGCCGCGGTCACGGGTGGCCGACGCGCCGGGGACGCCTTGGAGCACGAGGATCTGGCCGGTGTCCTCGATGGCCTCGGCAAGGGCCTGGGCAGCCTGAGCGCCGCCTGCGACGTTGTCGGAGGCGATGTAGGAGACCAGCTCACCGCTGGTGGCGTTGCGGTCCACAGCGATCACGGGGATCTCGGCGGCGTTCAGCGCTTCGATCGAGGCGGACACTGCATCGGAGTCGGTGGGATTGACGATGACGCAGGCGACCCCCTGGGTGATGGCGTTCTGCAGGTGGTTGGCCTGGGTGGAGGCATCATCGGAGGCGTCCTGCACCTCGAGGGTGAGCCCGAGCTCTTCTGCGGCCTTCCGCGCGCCGTCGACGAGCTGAACGAAGAACGGGTTCGTCTGGGTGGAGACCGACAGCATGACTGTGCCTCCACCGCCGCCTCCCTCGGCGCCGGCCTCCCCGCCGCCGCGGTTGCAGGCGGCCAGGCTGAGGGCTCCGGCGAGGACGGCGGTGAGGCCGAGGGTCTGACGTCGGGTGGGGTTGACGGGGGACATCTTTGTTCCTTTCGTGGGGCGCGGCCCCGATGGGTTGGTTGCGTAGGTGCGGTAGGGCGTTGTCAGGGGTCAGGAGTCGGTCTTGCGGCGGAAGACGTCGAAGCCGACGGCTAGTGCGATCACGCAGCCGATCACGACCTGCTGCCAGAACGAGGAGACGTTCAGGATGTTCAGACCGTTGCGGATGACTGCCAGAAGGATGGCGCCGATGAGGGTGCCGGTTGCCCTGCCGGAGCCGCCGGCCAGGGAGGCGCCGCCGATGACCACGGCAGCGATCGCGTCGAGCTCGTAGCCGGAGCCGGCCTGAGGCCCGGCAGAGCGCAGGCGCCCAGCAAGCACCAGTCCCGCGAGGCCTGCGAACAGACCGGACAGGGCGTAGACCCACACCAGGACGCGCTTGACGGGGATGCCTGAGAGTCGGGCGGCCTCGATGTTCCCGCCCACGGCGTACATGGAGCGTCCCAGGACGGTCCGCGAGAGGACGAACCAGCACACCACTCCCGCCAGTACCATCGCGAAGATCGGCACGGGAATGCCGGCCACGCGGCTCCCGAAGATGTTGACCGTGTCCGACGTATCGATGGGGGTGCCGTTGGAGACCACCAGGGTCAGGCCGCGGGCGATGGACATCATGGCGAGTGTGGCGATGAAGGCGGGCAGCTTGCCGTAGGCGATCGCGAGACCGGAGATCGAACCGGCCAGCATGCCCACCCCGAGTCCGACCACCACGGTGAGGATCCCGGGAAGGTTCAGAGAGGCGAAGGAGTAGGCGGAGACCATCGCACCCAGAGCTGCGACGGACCCCACGGACAGGTCGATCCCGGCGGTGACGATGACGAAGGTCATTCCGAAGGCGAGGATCGCGACCACGGCAGCCTGGATCCCGATGTTGATGATGTTCGGGATCGTCAGGAAGGCCGGCGTGGCGATGAACAGACCGATGCACAGCAGGATCAGCCCCACCAGTGCACCGTTGTTCATCGCCCAGTGGCCGACCTTCGAGAGGGTCGAGCGCCGGGTGGGCGAGGTGGTCTGGGCAGTGGCGGTCATGCCGCTTCTCCTTCCGAGGAGATGGTCTGGGCGGGTTCGATGTTGGAGACGGCCAGGGCCATGACGTCGTCCTCCGAGGCGGTGTTGGACTCGAGAACGCCGGTGGCGCGGCCAGCGCTCATCACCAGGAGACGATCGCTCATGCCCAGCGCCTCGGGCAGTTCACTCGAGACCATGAGCACTGCCCCGCCGTTGTCGGTGATGGCGTTGATCAGCTCGTAGATCTCGACCTTTGCGCCGACGTCGACGCCGCGGGTGGGCTCGTCCAGCAGCAGGATGCGGGTGTCGGCCAGTACCCAGCGCCCGAAGACGACCTTCTGCTGGTTGCCGCCCGAGAGGTTGCGGATGGGCTGGCCGAGACCGGCCATCCGCACGTTCAGCCGGGAGGTGACGTCATCGGCCCGTCGCTTCTCTCCGGCCCGATCCACGAGCCCTGCGCGGGCGTGACGGCGGAATGTCGCCAGGCCCGTGTTGTCCTGCACCGAGTGCTCGAGCACCAGGCCCTGTGCCTTGCGGTCCTCGGGGACCAGGCCCAGTCCCGCTTCGATCGCAGCACCCACGTCCCCGGGTGGCAGCTGATCGCCCGCAACCGCGACGGTGCCGCGGTCGTAGCGGTCAGCACCGAAGACGGCTCGCAGCACCTCGGTGCGGCCGGCGCCCACCAGCCCGGCTATGCCCAGCACCTCACCGGCGCGCACCTCGAAGGAGACGTCCTCGAAGTGCCCTTCGCTGCTCAGACCCTCCACGGAGAGCAGCACGTCGCCGGGCTGTTCTGGTGCGCGGCGGGGGAACTGGTCCTCGATGTCGCGGCCCACCATCAGTCGGATCAGCTCGTTCTCCGGGGTGTCTGCGGGGACCTGCTGCACGAACTGGCCGTCGCGCAGCACGGTGACGGTGTCGCCGATCCGTGCGATCTCGTCGAGGTGGTGGGAGATGAACACCATTCCCACCTGGCCGGCCCGCAGATCCTCGACCACGGAGAACAGCTGGTCGATCTCCGTTCCGGTGAGGGCCGCGGTGGGCTCGTCGAGGATCAGTATGCGGGCCTGCTGGGAGAGGGCCTTGGCGATTTCGACGAGCTGCTGCTTGGCGACCCCCAGGGTTCCCACCGGGCGGTCCAGGGGGACCCGCAGGCCGATGCGCTCAAGCGCAGCGGAGGCGTGCCGACGCAGAGAGGAGCGGTCCACGAGCCCGAGCTTCTGCGGGGTCCTGCCGAGCATGATGTTCTCGGCCACGCTGAGTTGAGGGACCAGGTTCAGCTCCTGGTGGATCGTGGCGATGCCGTGGGCTTCGGCCGCCTTGACCGTGGGGAGATGGGTCTCGTTGCCGTCGATCAGGATGCGCCCACCATCGGGCTGGTAGATGCCCGACATCATCTTGATGAGTGTGGACTTCCCTGCACCGTTCTCACCGAGCAGCACCTGCACGCGGCCGGGGAGGACATCGACGCTCACGTCATCGATCACGGTGACAGGCCCGAACGTCTTGGTGACGTGGTCCAGTCGGAGCAAGGGGGCGGTCATGCGCAGGACCTCTCTTCTGTGAGGTGATCGGCGGCGGGCCGGGCGGAGCCGCCGAGGACGAGTGTGCTGGGAAGCCGGACCGACGTGACGATCTCCCCTGCTCGCAGACGTACGAGCAGATCGACAGCGGTCGCAGCCATCTCCTGGACCTGCTGGCGCACGTACGTGAGCGACGGACGGATCAGTGCTGTGGCCGGTGTGCCGTCGAAGCCGATGAAATGGAGGCCCTCACCGAGAGCGATGCCCTGCTCGACGATCGCGCTCAGAGCACCTTCGGTGGTCTGGGCGTCGCTGGCGAGGATCGCGCGCACGCCGCTCCCGAGTAGAGAGGTGGCGGCGCGGTGGCCGGACTCGGGGTGGAAGTCTCCCTCCTGCCATTCGACCTCCACACCGTGGTGATCCGCAGCGGTGGCAACCTGTTCGATGCGTTCGATACCGGTTGATGTCGTGCGAGGACCGGTGATGAAGCCGACCCTGCGGTGCCCCAGCCGGGACATGAGGGCGATCGCCTCGTCGAGTGCCGAGCTGGTATCGCTGGTGACCGATGGGGTGGGGGAGCCGGGGATCCGCCTGTCGATGAAGACGGTGGGGATCGCGTCGTCATCAAGGCCAGCCAGGGCCTGCTCTGCATCGGCGAAGGGAGAGACGATGACGCCGTCCACGCGGCGCTCGCGCAGCACGTCGACGTACATGGCCATCTGTTCCGGGCGCTCGTCCGCGTTGCACAGCAGGGTGGTGACACCGTGCTCGAGCGCGCTCTGCTCGACCACGTGCGCCAGCTGGGAGAAGTAGGGGTTGCGCACATCGGGGATCAGCAGGCCGATGCTTGCCGTATGGTTCGAACGCAGTGATCGAGCGAGGGAGTTGACCCTGTAGTCCAGGTCCTTGGCGGCTTGGAGCACGGCCTCGCGTGTGGCCGGGCGAACGGAACCGTTCCCGGTGAGGGCGCGAGACGCGGTGCCGAGGGACACCCCGGCACGGGTAGCGACGTCACGAATGGTCGGTCTGGCCACGTGCTCCTCCTTCGACACGTCGTCGTGTACGGGACACCGCCCGGAGGATCGGCGCCACCCAGAGTGGAAACGTTTCCAAAGTGAGTGGGTTAGATCATAATCGGCGCGCGCGTGGTGCGCAACAGCTGGATCCTGCACGCGTCTCTGGACACCCCTGCCGGTGCTCCCCGGCGCGACCTACCCTTGCTCCATGAACGCGAGCCCCACGACAAGCAGTGCCTCCAGCGCTCACGGGATCCCCGGGCCCCCCGGCAGCCCCGGCACCGAGGGCGAGGACGCCCTGAGCCCCGTTGAGCGGGCTGTGCGCGTGGCCGCCCGTGCGGCGAAGGACGCCCAGCCGGCCCTGGCCCGCCTGCACCGCGACCGCAAGGACGCCGTGCTGCTGGCCATGGCTGACGCCCTGGTGGAGCACAGCGGGCAGATCGTCGATGCCAACGCCCGTGACCTCGAGGCGGCCGATGCGAGCGGGATGGCGGCGGGCCTGCGCGACCGGCTCGCCCTGACCCCGCAGCGCGTGGAGGCGATCGCCCAGCAGCTGCGCGACGCGGCCGCCCTCCCGGACCCCGTGGGGGAGGTGATGCAGGGCTCGATCCTGCGCAACGGCCTCGAACTGCGGCAGATCCGGGTCCCGCTGGGCGTGATCGGCATGGTGTACGAGGCCCGCCCCAACGTGACCGTCGACGCCGCTGGGCTGGCCCTGAAGTCCGGCAACGCGGTGGTGCTGCGCGGCGGTTCCGCGGCCCTGCACTCCAACACGGCCCTGATCGCGGTGCTGCGCTCGGTGCTCGCCGAGCACGAGCTGCCCGAGGACCTGATCGTGGGGATCGACCAGCACGGGCGCGAGGGCGTCGATGCCCTGCTGCGGGCCCGCGGCCTGGTGGACGTGCTGATCCCGCGCGGGGGAGCGGGGCTGATCCAGCACGTGGTGACTCACTCCGTGGTGCCCGTGATCGAGACCGGCACCGGCAACACCCACGTGTTCCTCGACGCCAGCGCGGACCTGGCGCAGGCCGTGGACATCATCAGCAACGCCAAGACCCAGCGGATCGGGGTGTGCAACGCCCTGGAGACCCTGCTGGTGCACCGCGACATCGCCGAGCGCGCCCTTCCCCTGGTGGCGGCGCCCCTGGCCGAGGCCGGCGTGACCCTGCACGTGGACGAGCAGGCCCGTGCCGCACTGGCTATCGGCAAGGGAGGGACCGCGGGCGACGGCATCGACGTGGTCGATGCCACCGAGGAGGACTGGGACACCGAGTACCTGTCCCTGGACCTCGCGATCCGCGTGGTGGAGGACCTGGATGCGGCGTTGGCGCACATCCGCGCCCACTCCACCGGCCACACCGAGTCGATCCTCACCCGTGACCTGGTCAGCCAGCAGCGTTTCCTGTCGGAGGTGGACTCCGCCGTGGTGATGGCCAATGCCTCCACCCGCTTCTCCGACGGCGGCGAGTTCGGCTTCGGCGCCGAGATCGGCATCTCCACCCAGAAGCTCCACGCCCGCGGTCCGATGGGCCTTCCGGAGCTGACGTGCGGCAAGTGGCTGGTGGTGGGTCAGGGGCACGTGCGTGCCTGATCGCACGGCGGGTCCGCGCCCGGTGCGCGGGGCGGGCTGTGGGATGATGGGCCGGTCACCCCGTCGAAAGGCCACCTGAACAATGACCGACCAGCTCATGATCCTCGCCGAGTCCGGAGCCGGCGCCGAGGGCATCCCCGCCTACCTGGTGGGGCTCGGCATGCTCGTCATCCTGTTGGGCCTGCTGGCCATCACGTACCTCGCCGGCGGCGGCAACCGTTCCCCGCGCAAGGGGCATCCCGCTGAGACCCGCACCACCGGTCACCACGACACCGGCGCGAGCGACCACTGACCTCGATGGAGCAGCGTCGGCGCCGTCTCGGCGTGATGGGCGGGACCTTCGATCCGATCCATCATGGTCACCTCGTGGCCGCCAGCGAGGTCCAGAGCGTGTTTGGCCTGGACGAGGTGATCTTCGTCCCCACCGGCAGGCCCTGGCAGAAGTCCGATCGGGAGATCTCGAATCCCGAGCACCGCTACCTGATGACGGTGGTGGCCACTGCCGCCAACCCTGTGTTCACCGTGTCCCGCGTGGACGTGGACCGGCCCGGTGCCACCTACACCATCGACACCCTGCGAGACCTGCGGGACCTGCACCCGGACGCGGACCTCTTCTTCATCACCGGTGCCGACGCCCTGCAGTCCATCCTCACCTGGAAGGACACCCAGGAGATCTTCGAGCTGGCGCACTTCGTGGGCGTCACCCGGCCCGGCCACGAGCTGGATACTGCCGGTCTCCCGGCCGACGGCGTGACCCTGATCGAGGTGCCCGCCATGGCGATCAGCTCCACCGACTGCCGCGCCCGCGTCTTCGCCGGCCAGCCCGTGTGGTACCTGGTGCCGGACGGCGTGGTGCAGTACATCAACAAGTACGCCCTGTACACAGGAGGTGACGGCGTTGACTGATTCCGACGCCCCCACCCGGCACGGCCGTCGGGCCCGCCGCCTGACGCCGGAGGAGGAAGCCGCCCAGCAGGCGCGCGCCACCTCCGCCATCGGCGACGGCTCCGCGGCTCCCGCCGCCCGCGGCGCGGTGGCCCCGCCCGGTGCCGATGCGCCCCTCCCGCGCCTGCGCAAGTTCGGTCGGCGCGCTCGCATCATCGAGCTCGCCGATCCCGTCGATGCCGAGGTCGTCGCAGCACCCGCCGATGGGCCGAGCACGGACCCGAGCGCGCATCCCACCCCGGAGGCGCGCCGTGATGACGACGCCGTCCGGGATGCCGGGCACGACGCTGCCGCGGTCCCGTCGGCCGCCTCGGCCCCACAGCAGGCGGACCCGGCGGCAGGCACAGCGACCGCCACTGCGACGGCCGCCTCGACCGTGCCCGTGGACCGCGACAGCGACGGCGTGGAGCTGGGGGAGATGTCGGTGAGCGAGGCTCCCGATCCGCGCCCCGCACCCCGCTTCGAGGGCAAGGTGCTGCAGCGCGCCGACGACTCCGGCGGGCGATCCCTGCTGTGGGTGGTGTGGGTGCTGATCGGCCTGGCCGTGCTGGCCCTCATCATCCTGCTGGCCACCGGGGTGCTGGGCCCCGGCGACACCGGCGCACTCGGTGCCCTTGCAGCTCTGCCTGATCCGCACGTGCTCGATCTCGCATCCATCCCGTACCCGACACCCCTGGAGGTCACGTCCGCGTGAGTGCCCCCGACGAATCCCTCGACCTCGCCCGCGTGGCCGGCCGGGCCGCCGCCGACAAGCTCGCCAACGAAGTGATCGGCCTGGACGTCTCCGAGCAGGTCGTCATCACCGACGTGTTCCTGGTGTGCTCCGGCGACTCCGAGCGCCAGGTGTCCGCCATCGTCGACGGCGTGGAGGAGGCACTGCTGAAGGAGCGCCGCCGCAAGCCCCTGCGCCGCGAGGGCGAGCGCGATGCCCGCTGGGTGCTGCTGGACTACGGGGACATCGTGGTGCACGTGCAGCACGCCGAGGACCGCGCCTTCTACGCGCTGGAGCGGCTGTGGCGCGACGCCCCCGTGATCGACCTGCAGCTGGACCAGGCGGCCACGGTCGAGAGCACCTCTGATCCCCAGTGAGCTCGATCACCGCCGGCATGAACGGCCACGTGCGCACACGGCTGATCCTGGCCCGCCACGGGCAGACGGACTACAACCGCGAGGCCCGCCTCCAGGGCCAGGTCGACATCCCCCTGAACGCCGTGGGCCGCAAGCAGGCCAGGGCTCTGGCCGCCGCGATGGTCGAGCAGGAGCCGGACGTCATCGTCTCCTCCCCGCTCGCGCGTGCCCACGACACGGCCCTCGAGGTCGGGAAGGCCTGCGGCATCGACGTGGTCGTCGACGAGGCCTTCCTGGAGCGCGGCTTCGGGCCGTGGGAAGGACTGCGCGGCGAGGAGATCCGCAGCCGCTGGCCCCAGGAGCACGCCCTGTGGCGCGAGCACCGCTCCGTGCCCGGCCTGGGCATCGAGGACCGACCGGACGTGGCCCGCCGCGTGGCCGACCGCTGCCACCAGCTGATGGCCGAGAACACCGGCATGACCGTGCTGGTGGTGGGCCACGGCGCCGCCACCACCCTGGGCATCACCGAGCTGCTGGGCCTGGACACCGACACCTTCCGCGGCATCGGCGGCCTGCAGAACTGCCACCGATCCGTGCTCGAGCCGCTCTACTCCGACCCCACCGGTGAGCGCATGAGGCTGGTGTCACACAACATCGCCCCCGATTTCATCTGAGGCCGCCGAGGATGTAAGCTCGCTGAGTCGCCACGCCGACGGGACGGCCCGCAGGGGCTCGACGAGGCAGGTGACTCCCACTCGGGGCTATGGCGCAGTTGGTAGCGCGCTTCCATGGCATGGAAGAGGTCAGGGGTTCGAATCCCCTTAGCTCCACCCCACGCACAAGGCTCGAACCCTTGCCAACGTCAATGTTGGTAGAGGTTCGGGCCTTGTTGGTGTCTGCGGCCCAGGTCAGTGCGTTGGCGTTGACCTGTGGGTCGAGCAGCATTTCGAAGGGTCGGTTGTGCTCGACGCGCAGCTCGTTGTCCTCGTCGATGAAGACCTTGGTGAAGAACGCCTGGTTGCAAAGACGCCGGTTCGTGTCGTCGCAGCGGGCGTAGATGTCGGCGCAGTAGGCGAGGAGCCCGAGCGCGTCGTCGAGGTGCGCGCGGGCGTCGGCGTAGTCGCCGTAGTGGGCGTCGATGCGCCGATTCACAGCTGACGCCCTGATCGCTTCGGCTCAACTGCACCGATGTCGTTCGGTCACGCCCGGACAAACCCAGTTCAAGCGGCACAACTTCCGATACGATGGAGCACGTTGGCCCGCCCGGGTCACGGAGCGCGAGGGAGGACCAACGTGGCTGAGCCGTGGCTGTCCGCAGACGACATCGCCGCCCACCTCGGGGTCACCAAAGACACCGTCTACACCTGGATCGCCGAGAAGGCCATGCCCGCCCACAAGGTCGGCCGCCTCTGGAAGTTCCAAGCCAGCGAGATCGACGACTGGGTGCGCCGAGGCGGCGCGGCCGCCGACTCTGCCCCATCCCCGCCAGGGTGATCGTTCCGCTCGATTTGAGCCGCTGCTGACGCTTTGTCGGTGGCACCCCATATCCTGACCCACTGCCCAAAACCGGAAGGAGGCACCCCGTGACAGAAGCAACAGCCGATGAGACGTTGACGCTCGCGACGCTGCGCGCGGGCCAGCGCCTCCGAGGCCTCGTGCCGGGCCAGACCGTCACCTTGATCGCCATCGACCCCATCGACGCTGGCCTGTTCGAGGTCTTCTACCGTGACGATTCCGGCCGCAGCGGCGCTCGCGCGATCACCGACGCCGACGTGGCGCGCTTCGAGATCGCGGGCGACTTCGACTCTGCTCCGGCCTACGATGCAGACCCGGACGAGTTCCGGCTCGCGGCCGAGGCGCTGCGGATCAAGTACGCCGCACTGTATGACCCGATGGTCGCGGTCAACAGTTCCGACGTTGACCCGCTGCCGCACCAGATTCGCGCGGTCTACGAAGAGCTGCTGCCGCGCATCCCGCTGCGGTTCCTGCTCGCGGACGACCCCGGCGCGGGAAAAACGATCATGGCCGGCCTGTACGTGAAGGAGCTGATCCTGCGCTCGGACTGCGAGCGAGCGATCATCGTTGCCCCTGGTGGTCTGGTTGAGCAGTGGCGTGAGGAGCTATCGCAGAAGTTCGACCTGCGCTTCGAGGTTTTCGGCCGCCAGATGGTCGATGACGCCCAGGGCCGCAACGTCTTCGCGGAGCACCCTTTCCTGATCGCCCGCATGGACCAGCTCTCACGCAGCGAAGACCTGATCGAGCAGCTCGGCGAGGTCACCTGGGATGTCGCGGTCGTGGACGAGGCCCATCGCATGTCGGCGCACTACTCGTCCTGGGCGGGCGAGGTCGATGAGACCAAGCGGTTCAAGCTCGGACGCCTGCTGTCGGAGACTGCGCACAACTTCCTTTTGATGACCGCGACCCCGCACGCGGGCAAGGAAGAGGACTTCCAGCTGTTCATGTCGCTGCTGGATCGCGACCGCTTCGAGGGCCAGTACCGCCAAGGCGTACACCGCACCGACACCCACGGTCTGATGCGCCGCATGGTGAAGGAAGACCTCCTCACCTTCGAGGGCAAGCCGCTGTTCCCCGAACGCAGGGCCTACACCGTCGAGTATGAGCTCAGCCCCGCCGAGCGGGAACTCTACGAGCTGGTCACCGACTACGTCCGCACCGAGATGGGACGCGCCGAGCGAATCGCTCAGGCGGGCGACAAGAAGCGCGGCAACAACGTCGGCTTCGCGCTCACCGTGCTCCAGCGCCGTCTGGCATCCAGCCCGGAAGCGATCCTGCGATCGCTGGAACGACGCCAACAGCGTCTCGACACGAAACTTCGGGACATGCAGTGCGTCACCGAGACGG
Organism: Brachybacterium sp. p3-SID1565; assembly: GCF_025143785.1. NCBI lineage: Bacteria > Bacillati > Actinomycetota > Actinomycetes > Micrococcales > Dermabacteraceae > Brachybacterium > Brachybacterium sp. p3-SID1565. The sequence continues at coordinate 90,157 of NZ_JAMBDS010000001.1, read as the reverse complement.
CCCGCCTGACCGGTGCCGTCGCCCAGCTACCGATGGACGATGCGGCTCTCCCGGCGTTCTCGATTGAAGACTTCGAGGACTTCGACGGGGAGACCACCGACGAAGAACGTGCCCAGTTCGAGGAACAAGCCGACCAAGTGGTCGATCTCGCGACCGCGGCGCAGACGATCCCCGAGTTGCGGGCTGAGATCGCGATCCTCGAAGACCTCATCAAGGTCGCCCGTCGCGTCAGGCTGCAGGACGACGATAAGAAGTGGGTGCAGCTACGCACCATCCTCGACGAGCAACTCCTGACCCACGACGGTTCCGGCGACGCGCGCAAGATCATCATCTTCACCGAGCACCGCGACACGCTCGACTACCTGCAAGCCAAGATCACCGCACAGTTCGGGCGCGCGGACTCGGTCATCACGATCCACGGCGGCACCCGCCGCGAGGATCGCAAGCTTGCCCGCGAGCGCTTCACCCACAACCCGGACACCGTCGTCCTGCTCGCCACCGATGCCGCCGGTGAAGGGCTGAACCTCCAGCGCGCGCACCTGATGGTGAACTACGATCTGCCGTGGAACCCGAACCGCATCGAGCAGCGCTTCGGACGCATCCACCGCATCGGCCAGCGCGAAGTCTGCCACCTTTGGAACATGGTCGCCCGCGACACCCGCGAGGGCGACGTATTCACCCGACTGCTGGCGAAGATCGACCAGATGTCGATCGCGTACAACGGCAACCTGTTCAACGTGCTCGGCGACGCCGATGCCTTCCAGGAACGCTCACTGCGTGACCTGCTGATCGAGGCGATCCGTTACGGCGACCAGCCCCAGGTCAAGGCCAAGCTCGACCGCATCATCGACGCCGGAGTCTCCCACGGACTCGATGAGATGCTCGCCGAACGCGCACTCCACCCCGAGATGTTCAGCGCACTCAACCTCGACGAGGTCCGGGCACGGATGGAGAAGGCCCGTGAGCGCCGGCTCCAGCCGGGCTACATCGCTGCCTTCTTCATCCCGGCCTTCGAACGCCTCGGCGGACGCATTCGCAAGCGTGAGAAGGGCCGCTACGAGATCACCCGCGTGCCCGCCCGCGTGATCGACACCGCGCGTCGCCTCAATCGTTGGGCACCCGTCGCTGAACAGTACGAGCGCATCACCTTCGAGCTCGCGCGCATGCACCCCGACGGACTCGCCGACGCCTCCCTCATCGCACCCGGTCATCCGCTGCTGCACGCCGTGATCGAAGCCACCATCGACGACCTCGGCCCCACCCTCAAGCAAGGCACCGTGCTCGTTGACCGCCGCACCAAACAGACCAACGCGCCGATGCTGATGTTCAGCGTCGAACAGCGCATCGAGAACACCGCAGCCGACGCCGACACCGTCTCCCACCACTTCGACTACCCCCTCCTCGAACAAGACGGCACCGTCACCGTCTCCGCAGCCCCGCCGTACCTCGACTACGACCGCCCCGAACCCGGCGAAGCCGAGGCCATCACCGAGATCGTCAGCAGTGACTGGGCGCGGCAGAACCACGAGAAACTCGTGCGCGCTTGGGCCTACCGTGAAGGGCTCCAGCCCCGCATGGACGAGATCAAAACCCGACTCGACATCGAAACCGCACGGACCCGGGCGCAGGTCAAGGATCGGCTGCTGGCCGAGATCAACCACTGGGACCGCGAGCACAACCGCCTCGAAGCACTCGAACGCGCAGGAACTGTGGGCAGACTCCGCGCCGAGACCGCACTCGTCCGCGCCCGCCAGCTCGACGAGCGGCTGAACCACCGGCTCGAACAACTCGACGAGGCCACCAACCTTGTCGCCGTGCCCGCCGTGATTCGAGGCGCAGCGCTCGTCATCCCCAGCGACATCCTCGCCACCGACGAAGCACCCGCACCGCAGACCTTCGCCCGCCAGACCGAAGAAGTCGAACGCCGAGCCGTTGACGCCGTGCTCGCCGCTGAACGTACGCTCGGACGCGCTCCGGTCGAGATGCCTCGCAACAACCCCGGCTACGACATCCAGTCCACCGACACTCAAGGCTTCGTCCACTACATCGAGGTCAAAGGCCGGATCGAGGGCTCCGACACCTTCACGATCACCACCAACGAAATCACCTTCGCCCAGACCCAGGGAGACCGGCACCGGCTAGCCCTGGTCGAGGTGTCTGCCAGCGGCCCGGAGCGGGATCAACTGCGCTACGTGAGCCATTCCTTCGCCCACCTCGAACCATCCGCGACCACCCGCTCCTACAACGAGGTCTGGCGCGACTACTGGGAACGCGGAGGACCACCGCGATGACCCACACCACCGACAACCAGACCAACGCCAGCGAGAGAAGCACCGTGACAGCACCCAAGAAGAAGCTCATCGAAGTCTCGGTGCCGCTAGAAGCGATCAACGCAGCGACCCAACATGAGAAGTCGGTGCCTCGAAAGGGACATCCGGCGACGATGCATCTCTACTGGGCCCGCCGACCATTGGTGGCGGCTCGGGCAGTGCTGTTCGCCCAACTTGTCGACGATCCGAGTTCGCGCCCGGAGGAGTTCCCGACCGAGCAGGAGCAGGACACCGAACGCGCCCGGCTGCATGCGCTGATGGAGCGGCTTGTCGTCTGGGAGAACAGTCACGACGAAGCGATCTTGGCCGAAGCTCAGAAAGAGATTCGTCGCAGCAACAGTGGGGGCCTTCCTACCATTCTCGACCCCTTTGCAGGCGGCGGTGCGATTCCGGTCGAGGCCCAGCGACTCGGCCTCCATGCAGAAGCGAGCGACCTCAATCCGCTTGCCGTTCTAATCAACAAAGCCCTAATCGAGTTCCCACCAATCTTCGCAGACTCTGCGCCTGTAGCTCCTGGGTCTGCTGAAACCCGCACCGGGTGGCAGCGTGCCGAAGGGCTCGCAGAGGATGTCCGACGATACGGCGAGTGGATGCGCGAGGAGGCTCTCCGTCGTATCGGAGCGAACTACCCGAAGGTCAAAGCCCCAGGAGGTACCGAGCACACGGTCATCGCATGGATATGGGCGCGCACGGTCAAGAGTCCTAACCCGGCGAACCCAATTGAAGTGCCATTGGTCCGATCATGGTGGCTCTGCAAGAAGAAGGGGAAGGAAGCATGGGTTCAGCCGTCAGTCGTTGACGGGCAGGTTCGCTACGAGGTGCGGCACGACCCCAATGGGCCCAAGAGCGACCACGACGGCACCATCAAGCACGGAAAAGGGGCCTGGTCCGTGGTCGATGGGACGCCCTTCACCTATGACTACATTCGGGAAGCAGGCAAACGAGGTGAGATTGGAGCTCACTTGATTGCCGTAGTAGCCGAAGGCAAGAAGGGGCGTATCTATGTCTCGCCCACTGGAGATCAAATAGATGCCGCGATCGTTGATCGGGTTGACGCTGAGGTCGATGCCGACGTGCCAACGAACCCGCGATGGTTCTCACCGCCCGCTTATGGCCTCGCTAAGTTCACGGACCTGTTTACCAACCGTCAACTCCTCGCACTGACAACGTTGAGCGATCTTGTCAGCGAAGCGCGCGCACGGGCGCTGGCTGACGCCATCGCGGCTGGCATGCCGAACGATGTGCCGTTGCAGGATGGAGGTCGTGGCGCTGAAGCGTATGCGGATGCGATCGCCACGTATCTCGCGTTTGCTATCAGCAAGCTTGCTGACTGGTCATCGTCGATTTGCAGCTGGATTCCCCAGATCGAAGGTGTCCGCGACACGTTCGCGCGTCAAGCCATACCGATGGTCTGGGACTACGCCGAGATCAACCCCTTCTCCAATTCTGTGGGTCACTTCTTCACTCATGTGGAATGGGTTGCGTCTGGTATTGAAGGCTTGCCGCGCGCATCGCAACCTGGCCATGTAGAGCAACTAGATGCCGCGTCGCGAAGCTATGGGCAGGTTGTTGTCTCTACCGACCCGCCCTACTACGACAACATCGGCTACTCAGATCTTTCGGACTATTTCTACGTCTGGTTGCGACGATCGCTGGGAAGTGTTCACTCTCAGGCTTTGGGCACATTGCTGACGCCCAAGTCGGAGGAGCTGGTCGCTAACCCATACCGGCACAACGGGAAGGCTGGTGCCGCGAAATTCTTTGTCGATGGTTTCAACTCGGTGTTTGAGCGGATTCGCGAGACGGCGCACCCGCACGTTCCACTCACCGTTTACTACGCATACAAGCAGCAGGACACCCGAGATACCGGAACGTCCTCGACGGGCTGGCACACACTCCTCGACGGACTGATCGAGAGCGGATGGGAGATCACTGCGACTTGGCCGATGCGTAGTGAGCGTGGTGGCCGAATGATTAGTGTGGGAACAAACGCGCTTGCTTCCTCTATCGTCCTCGCTTGCCGACCGCGGGCGATTGACGCTCCTGCTACGACCCGTCGCGCCTTCGTCGCAGCATTGAAGTCTGAACTCCCGAGAGCGTTGCACACCCTGATTCAGGGATCGATCGCTCCGGTTGACTTGGCACAGGCAGCTATCGGCCCCGGCATTTCGGTGTTTTCTCGCTATACACGGGTGCGCGAGGCAGACGGCTCCGATATGAGCGTGAAAGACGCACTGCTGCTGATCAATTCAACTCTCGACGAAGTGCTCGGCGAGCAGGAGTCCGACTTCGACCCGGACACTCGTTTCGCGGTCAAGTGGTACCGGCAGTACGGGTGGACACAGGAGAGCTCGGGGATTGCCGACCAGTTGGCGCGCTCCTCCGACACCTCAATCGGGGCACTTGAACGCGGCGGCATCTTCGAAGCGAAGGGCGGCAAGGCACGGCTCCTGCCACCGGCGCAGCTCGATGGTGATTGGGATGCGGCCTCTGACGATCGTGTCAGCGTGTGGGAGGCGACTGTTCGTCTCGCTGCTGTGATGGCGAAGGACGGTGCCGACAAGGTGGCGGAGCTGCTGCCGTCGGTGCAGACGCGCGTGAACCTGGATGCGGTCAAGGAGTTGGGCTTCCTGCTGTTCCACGAGGCGGAGAAGAAGAAGGAGACGAAGGACGCGATCCTGTTCAACGGTTTGGTGAGCGCCTGGGGCGACGTGAACGAGCAGGCGCGCAAGTTCGTTTCGACGCCGCGATCCTCGCAGCAGGAGTTCGACTTCGACGAGGACGAAGATTAGGCCATGGCTCGGAACTCGGACGGAGCTCAGATTGGTGCCGCGGTGAGGCGCCAATCTGACGATGGTCTTTCTCCGTTCCGTGCCATCGCGGAGTCTGTCAGCGCTGAAGGTGGCGATCTCGTGGAGCGGGTGTCTGCGTTGATCGATCAGGCGCAGTCGTTCGCGGCCGCGCAGGTGAACGCGACCTTGACGCTGCGTAACTGGTACATCGGGCGGATGATCGATGTGGCCGTGCTTCACGAGGGCCGTGCAGGGCACGACCAGGAAGTTGTCGCCTCACTGGGGCGACAACTGACCGCTCGGTACGGTCGAGGTTTCGAGCGGGCCAACCTCTACCGGATGGTTCAGTTCTCGCAGGTCTTCCCGGACGTCGAACTTGTCGCCTCACTGGGGCGACAAGTGAGCTGGACCCACTTCAAGACACTGTTGCCAGTGTCGAGTCCCGAGGCGAGAGCGTTCTATGTGAAGGAGACCATCGAGCGCCGACTCGGTGTTCGTGATCTACGCCGGGCCATCGAGCGCAAAGCCTTCGAGCGCCGGGAGATCGCTGACTCGCAGATTCCAGAAGGATCGGCGGTGCCACTCGATGCCTTCCGCGATCCGATGCTGTTGGACATGCTGGGGCTCGCCGACACCTTCTTGGAGCGGGACCTCGAAGCCGCGCTCCGCCGTGACATGGAGTCCTTCCTGTTGGAGGTGGGGCGCGGGTGGGCGTTCGTCGAGCGTCAAAAGCGCATGACGTTCGACGGCGACGACTACTACCTCGACCTGCTGTTCTACTCACGCCCGCTACGCCGGTTGATCGCCGTGGAGCTGAAGGTCGGCAAGTTCAAGCCGAGCTACCAGGGGCAGATGAACTTCTATCTCAAGTGGCTGGATCGGCACGAGCGCCAGGCGGATGAGAACCCACCGATCGGTCTGATCCTGTGTACCGAGGCGAGCCGGGACCAGATCGAGCTGTTGGAGATGCACAAGGACGGGATTGTCGTCGCGGAGTACTGGACGGCACTGCCGCCAAAGGCCGAGCTTGAGGCCAAGATCAGGGAAATCTACCGAGAGGCCCAGGAGCGGCTCGCTCGTAGACAGATCGCAGCAGGCGGAGACGACGGCGATGAGTAGCAGAGATTGGCCGCTGTGGGGAGTTCCCACGATGGTCGTAAGTAGTAGGTCATAGGAGACAGCGATGGCGATGAACAACCGAGATCGAGTGGGCAGAGCGTTCGACCTGCTCTCCGAAGGGCTGCTCGACGAGGTCGATGAGGTCATGACACGCGCCTATAAAACAGTCGACTGGCCGGATGCGTGGGCGGCGGAAGATGCGCAGCGTCGGGGAGGGCCGCTGCGCACGATGACGAAGCACGACGTTCAGGTGCAGCTCCGCGCGATCACCGAGCAGGGGTACCACTTCAAGGATGTGCTCTCCCGTGCCCAGCAGGGCTTCGCGTCCGAGCTGCGGGAGACCCGGAACCTGTGGGCTCACAACGAGCCCTTCAGCTCCGACGATGCCGCCCGCGCGCTGGACACGATTGAGCGTCTGCTCCACGCCGTCGGCGCGGTCGATTCCGCCGAGGACGTTCGGAAGCTCCGTGTCGATCTGCAGCGCACGGTGTTCGAGGATCAGACCCGCAAGCAGGTCAAGCGCACCAAGGTGTCCCTCGATCCAGGGTCCGGGCTTCGGCCGTGGCGTGAGGTGATCCGGCCTCACGATGACGTGGCCCGCGGCGCGTTCACCGCGTCGGAGTTCGCGGCCGATCTTCACCTGGTCCACACCGGGCAGGCGACCAGCCCTGAGTATGGCGACCCGGTCGAGTTCTTCACCCGCACCTACCTCACCGAGGGTCTGCGTGATCTGCTGTCGCGCGCGCTGCGGCGGGTGAACGGTGAGGCTGGGGCGAGCCCCGTGGTGAACCTTCAGACCAACTTCGGTGGCGGCAAGACCCACTCGATGCTCGCCCTGTATCACTTGTTCAGCGGTACCCCGGCGAAGGACTTCCCGCAGGAACTTCAAGAACTGATCGCGGCGAACGGCAACCCCGACCTTGGCGCGCTCGACGTGAAACGGGTGGCGCTGGTCGGTACGTACTTGAAGGCCGGATCGCCGATCATCAAGGAGGACGGCACCGAGGTTCGCACCTTGTGGGGCGAGTTGGCCTGGCAGTTGGGTGGCCGCGAAGCGTACGACCTGATCGCCGAGGACGACCGCGCCGGCACCAACCCTGGCGAGGCGCTGCGCACCCTGATCGTGCGGTATTCGCCGTCGCTGATCCTGATCGACGAATGGGTCGCCTACGCCCGTCAGCTCGTCACCGACAAGGAACTCCCGTCGGGGTCGTTCGAGACCCAGTTCACCTTCGCCCAGTCCCTGACAGAGATCGTGCGTTCCGTGCCGGGTGTGATGCTCGTGGTGTCGATCCCGGCGTCCGATACGGGCTCTGAGGGACGTGGGAGCGACATTGAGATCGGTGGCGCGAACGGTCAGCTGGCGCTGGAGCGTCTTCAGAACGTGATCCGTCGTGTCGCGGACCAGTGGCGGCCATCGAGCAAGGACGAGTCGTTCGAGATCGTGCGCCGTCGCCTGTTCCAGGCACCGAATGCCGAGGGGCTCACCACCATTTCGGCTGTGGCGCGCAGCTTCACGAACCTGTACCGGAACAACACCGCACTGTTCTCGCGGGACGCGGCGTCGCCGAACGATGACTACGAGAAGCGCATCCGTGCCTCCTACCCGCTGCACCCGGAGCTGCTCGACCGGTTGTATGAGGACTGGTCGACTTTGGAGAGGTTTCAGCGCACCCGCGGTGTGCTGAAGCTTGTCTCGTCGATCGTGCACGAGCTGTGGGCGTCCAACGACACCTCGCCGCTGATCCTGCCGGGCAACGTGCCGCTCGATGCCACGACCGTGAACACCGACCTGACGCAGTACCTCGAAGATCAGTGGAAGCCGATCATCGACTCCGACATCGACGGCCCCGGATCGACCGCGCAGCAGATCGACCTTGACCGCCCCAACCTGGGCCAGCGGTTCGTCACTCAACGCATCGCGCGCTCGATCTTCATGGGCGCAGCCCCCCGCATCAAGAGCAGCCGCAAGGGACTCGACAAGCAGTACCTCTGGCTCGGCACCGCGATTCCCGGTGACACGCTCGGGAACTTCGGCAGCGCCGTCGAGCTGCTCGCCCAGCGCTCGACGTACTTCTACGAAGAGCAGGGCCACTACTGGTTCGACACCCAGCCGTCGGTCACGAAGACCGCGAACGACTACGCCGAGCGGCTCCGCGAAGATGTCGAGACCGTGTGGAACGAGATCAGTCGCCGCCTCCACGGTGAGGAGAAGGTGCGGGGGTTGTTCGACCGCGTGCATATCGCCCCGTCGTCCTCGGGAGACATCCCCGATCTTGAGGACACGCGCCTAGTGATCGCTCACCCGCGGCATGCGCGCCGCAAACAAGACGGCGCCGACTCGGCGGCGCACGCCTGGGTCCGCGATGCTATCGAGAGCAAGGGAGCGAGCCAGCGCATCCACCGCAACACGCTGGTCTTCCTGCTCGCAGACAAGAGCGAACTGGAAAACCTCGAAGCCGCCACCCGCAGCTACCTCGGCTGGAAGCGTGTGCAGGCAACCAGCGACAACCTGAACCTCTCGGCACAGCAGCGCAAGCAGACCGACGACTGGGTGGGGCGGCTCGATCAGACGGTCTCGGATCGCATCCGCGATACCTTCGTCTGGGCCGTCTACCCCGAGCAGTTCGACCCGACCAAGCCGTTCGAGCTGATCGCCGACCGCGTGCCGGACTCCGGTGGCCGATCGCTCGCCGAGCGGGTCGGCACCAAACTGGGACGTGAAGACCAGCTCGTCACCGACTTCGGCGCGCCGATTCTCGGCGCCACCCTGCACAACGAACTCGGTGCGCTCTGGCGTGACGCAGGAGAGATCAGCGTTGGTGAGCTGTGGGGATACTTCACCCGGTACACCTACCTGCCTCGTCTTGTTCGACGCGAGGTGCTCGACGGTGCGATCCAGCAAGCACTGACCACTGTCCTCGTTGACAGCGAACGTTTCGGTATCGCGGCAGGCAAGGACACCGACACCGGCCGCTACCGCGGGCTCGTTGTGCCGCCTGATCCGAACGCAAGCATCCAGGTCACGAACAGCACCCTGCTCATCGACGCCGACAGGGCCCAGGAACAGGTCGATTCTGACCGCGCAGCAGCCCGAGAAGCCGCAGCCCGGCAGACAGAAGACGGTGCCGAGGGTGTCGGCCCGGTGGACTTCGCATTGACAGGAGCCCATCAGCCCGCGTCCGACAGCGACGCGCTGTCTCCGGCCGAGTCTGCGCTCGAAGCGGCGCTGGCGCGCTTCTTCGGCTCGGTCAAGATCGACCCTGACCGCTACTCCCGCGACATCGGCAACGTTACCCGGGAAGTCATCGACCGACTCTCCGGAGCAGGTGCGCGCTTGGAAATCACCATCGACATCCAGGCCACCAAGCCGGAGGGCTTCGACGAGGCAGAGGTCCGCACCATCAGCGAGAACGCTCGCGTCCTCAAGTTCGATCCCAGCTCCGGCTTCGAGAAGAGCTGAGGCAAGACCAGTGCGCCTCAGCAGAGTCTCCGTCCGTAAATATCGCAGCATTGACAAGGCCGCCGACTTCAGCGTGGGCGACTTTACGGTGCTGGTCGGTCCGAACAACCAAGGAAAGTCAAATCTGCTGCGGGCTGCCGTTCTCGCAATGGAGGTCATTGAGGGATGGTCGGCTCTTCCGCGCGGAGTGCAGGCCGGACACGAAGTGCCAATCGAGATAGTCTTGCGCGGGAGCAGTCGCGCTGGATGGCGTCATCGACGAGGTGGCGGTGGCAGAGATGTCGGGTACAACTGGGAGCAGGATTTCCCCCTGTTCGCCAGAGAACGACGCGGTAGCCAGCGGAGCACCGTGGTTCATCTCGACTTCGAGCTGGACGCAGACGAACAACTTGCGTTTCGCGACGAGACTGGAGTGTCCATCAACCAGAAGCTTCCGCTGGAAGTGTCGCTGAAGGAGCGCACGGTCACACTCGCCATCCCGAAACAGGGTCGAGGTCCGCACAAGGAGAAGGCGAGAGAGATCGCAAAGTTCTTGACGGATCGCGTCACCCTTCTGCATATTCCAGCAGTTCGCACCGGTGCTACCGCCTTGGGCATTGCCGAAGAGATTCTAGCTTCACGTAGAAGGCAACTGTTGCGTTCACCAGAGTATGCCGAGGTGCTCCAACAACTGGAGCAGCTAGATCAGACCGTGGTGGCAGATGTCGAGTCTGTTCTCCAGAGAACGCTTACGCGATTCATACCCGGCACTGACTCCGTCCAACTGGAAGCCAGATCATTCTCTCGCGCTTCTGGCCTCGAAGACATTTTCATCGATGATGGGGTGCTCACGCCGATTTCGGCGAAGGGTGATGGAATCCAGAGTCTGGTTGCACTCGCGCTGACGATGGAGTGGACTCAATCAACGAATCATCCAGATAAACAACTGATTATCGCTGTCGAGGAACCAGAGTCCCACCTTCATCCAGGCGCTGTCCACGAGTTGCGTCAGGTGCTCCAGAGCATTGCTGAATCACAGCAGGTCATCGTGACCACTCACAGCCAAGCGCTCGTCAATCGCCGGAATCTTCAGCAGAACGTTATCGTGAGTGAGCGTAGTGCGACTCCTGCAAAGAGCCTCGATGCACTGCGCAAGGCCCTCGGCGTGCGACTGTCTGATGCACTCGCGGCGGCCGAGGTGACAGTCGTGGGCGAAGGCTACCTCGATGAGGTACTTCTACCAGCGCTTCTAGTGCAACGCGAGTCGGACGTTGAAGACTGGATCTCGGGCGGTCGGCTAATCGTGGAGTCGGCAGGGAGCGGCAGCAAGATCTATGCGCGCGTACTCGCGGCACGATCGATCCTCACCCATCCGATTGTTGTGCTTGATAGCGACCCCGCAGGAAAGAAGGACGTGGAGCGACTTCTTGCGGACGGAGTGGTTGAGCAGCAATCGGTCGTTCAAGTTGTCAGGCCGGATTGCAAGAGCTCCGAGCTGGAAGACCTGATTCTTCAGAGCGTCTACCTTGAGTCGCTCGAACAGACTATCGGGTTCAGCCTAAACGATCGTCAGAAACGCAAACTGGATCAGGGTCGAGACAAGGCATGGAGCGAACGGTTGTCGGAGCTGCTCACGAGTGCGGGAGTGCCCGACGCGGAGAAACTGGTGAAATCGAGCAAGTACGCAGTTACTCAGGCTGCCGTTGCCGCAGTCGACAGAGGTGACACCGTCCTACGACCGGAGTGCGAGACTCTGCTCGATCGTCTTGTCGATTTGATTCGCCGCAACCTTCACACCGACTGATGGGCCTTGCGATAGACGCACTTGAGCCGTCTGGGACTGATGCGCGATCAGGTGTCAGTTGGGGTTAGGCCGCCAGGCTGACGGTCGGGTTCATGATGGTCTCGTATTCGATGGGGGTCAAACGGCCCAGGCGGGCCTGCCGGCGACGTCGGTGGTAGGTGCGTTCGATCCAGGTGGGGGCACCTCCCGCTTGCGGGGGAATGATCGCGATGCGGAGCTCTACTCGGCTCCGCCAACGTTTGCGGTCCAGGACGTTCCTCTGCAGCAGCGAGAAGAACGATTCCATCGCGGCGTTGTCACCGGCAGCGCCGACCTGGCCCATCGATCCGATGAGATGATGACGGTTCACAGTGTGCACGAACTTCCGTGACCTGAACTGCTTGGGTTCAATCGGTCGATGCAACCAGCAGCGTCGCGACGCCTGGCCATCGCGTTGTCCAGGGCATTCACCGCGAGACGGGCCTTCATCCGGTCGCTGATCGAGTAGCCGACGATCCGGTCGGAGAACACGTCCTTGATCGCGCAGAGGTAGAGCTTCCCCTCATCGGTCCGGTGCTCGGAGGGGGCACCTCCCGCTGCGATCATGCGCGGAGCGCGCAGCGGGGGAATGTCAGTCAGCCACAGTTCGTTGACGTCATCGGCGGTGAAGTCTCGCTGCACGAGGTCGTCGTGGACCGGCGGGCCGGGGCGCTTGCCGTTATTCCCGCGCTTCTTCCCGAACACGGACCACCACCGGTTGTCCCGGCAGATCCGCCACGCGGTCTTCTCACACATGCGCTGGCCAGCCGCTTCCGCTTCGCTGGCGAGGAATCGGTAACCGAACTCGGGATCGTCACGGTGGGCGTCGAACAGGGCATTGGCTCGATAGGCTTCGACCAGCTCGGACTCGGTGAGCTGCTGTTTCCGCCAGCGGTAGTAGGGCTGGCGGGAGAGCTTCAACACCCGCAAGGACACCGCGACAGGGACCCCATCGGCGGCGAGCTCGCTCACGAGCGGGTAGAGGGTTTTCCCGGCAGGTTCGCCTGTGAGAGATAGGCGGCCGCGCGACGCAGGACCTCGTTCTCTTGCTCCAGCAGCCGATTCCGACGACGCAGATCCCGCAGCTCGGAGGACTCCTCGCGGGTGGTCCCGGGACGGGCACCGTCCTCGACATCGGCCTGGCGCATCCAGTTCGTCAGGCAGGACTCCGAGATCCCGAAGTCCTTCGCGATCTGGGAGAGCTTCTGGCCAGGTTCACGGTTCCTCGCGACACGCACGACGCCGTCACGGAACTCCTGGGGGTACGGAGCGGGCATGGGGCACATCCTTCCCTGCCACGCTGCTCAGCGCCACAGATCATGTGACACCTACCCGCGCATCAGTTCCCGCCGCCTTCCTCTCGGTAGGGGGCCTGAGCGCGAGTTCTTGCTGGTCACAGCGTCGACGCCCCCACCTGATACCGGGGGTGGGTAGTGTGCGAAGCGGGGTTTCTGCGCTCCCTGCGCCGGTCCCTTCCGCTGACGAAAGGTGTTCGCCATGAGGATCGCGCTGATCTGCCACCCCCACCACCCCATCCGGGAGCCCTGGGCCGGGGGCATGGAGATGCACACCTCGATGATCACCGCGGCCCTGCTGGAGCGCGGTCACCAGGTCACGCTGTACGCCAAGGAAGGCAGTGAGATCCCCGCCGGTGCGAAGTTCGCGCAGATCGAGAGCAGCGAACACCAGTACGAGCTGAACCCGGACCAGCAGCGGGGAGCGCTGCAGGCGCGGCGCTCCGAGGAGGCGATCCGCCGGGCATGCGAGATGGCCGCCAGCACGGATGACGACCTGGTGGTCAACAACTCCCTCAGCCCCCTGCCGCACCAGCTGCTGAGCTCATGCCGCCTGCTCACCATCATGCACAGTCCCGTGCCGGTGCCCGCCTTCGTGGAGTTCTTCGCACGCACCTCCGAGCTTCCCGAACAGCACCGCTTCGTGACCGTCTCCGAATCCAACGCCAAGGCCTGGCGCGAGCACTACCCCGAGGTCGGCGTAATGCCCAACGGCATCAACATCGACTACTGGTCGGCCGCCCCCGAGACGTCGACCCCGACCGGTGAGTCGAGCACCCGGGCCGACGGACCCGCCTCCCGGCCCCACGACGGCCTACGAGAGCGCCCCGTCGCCCTGTGGACGGGCCGCATCACCCACCAGAAGGGCCTGCACATCGCTATCGAAGCCGCCCGACTGGCCGAGGTCGAACTGCGCATCAGCGGCTTGCGCTCAGATCCCGGCTACTTCGAGGAGAAGATTGCTCCGCACCTGCGGAAGGAGGGCGAGCACGACTCCACCGCACCGGCGTACCTGGGCCACCTTTCCCACGCCGAGATCCGCGAGCAGCTCAGCGCGGCCGACGTGTTCATCGCCTCGCCGCTGTGGGCCGAGCCCTTCGGTTTGGCCCCCGTCGAGGCGATGGCCACCGGCACGCCCGTGGCCGCCACCCCTCGCGGAGCGATGCCCGAGGTGATCGGCGACGGGGGAGTGGTCGCCGACTCCGCAGACCCCGCGGACCTCGCCGAGGCCATCCGGCGGGCCCTGCACATCAGCCCCGACGCGGCGCGCTCCAATGCCGCCCGGTACAGCCTGGAGGCCATGGCCCGCCGCTTCGAACAGCTCGTCTCCGAGATCCTCTGAGCTCCATGAGGCAGTGAAGGACGACGGCTAGTCTGACCGTGCGCCAGCGGAACGCGAGACACGAGCAGGGGGATCCGCATGCAGGACCGTCAGGACGACTCGGCAGACTTCTCACTTCCGGACTTCTCCGGAGGCGGCAGCCCGGGTAGTTCCGGGGTGAGCGGGGGACCCGCAGGTGGTCCGGGTCCGTCGGGGCCCACCGGCCCTGCGCCGCAAGGACCGGGCGGTGGGGGATCGCACCGCGGCCTCTGGCTCGCCCTCGGCCTCGGGGGTGCCGGCCTGCTGCTGGTGATCCTGGTGGTGGTGGGCCTGGTGCTGTCCCAGACGGTGTTCCCCGGCGGCCAGGATCCGCCGACCGGCGGTGACCCCTCCACCACGCAGGAGGAGACCAACGACGAGGAGAGGACGCGGGGCGAGTACATCCCCAGCGAGGAGGAGACCACCCAGCCCGAACCGGAGCAGGGGCCCACCATGACCGTGGCCCCCTCCACCGAGTGCACGCTCTACGCCCCGGGCAGTGATCAGGAGCAGCCGGAGGGCGAGATGCGCGGAGGCGGCCTCTCTGTCCCACTTCCCAGCGGCTGGAAACGACTCTCCGGCAGCGCCGGGGAGCAGCCCCACCTGGAGGATTCCGAGAGCGCCTGGACCCCCGTGGAGAAGGGCTGGTACACCGACGTGATCGTGGGCCGCGTCGCCTACCCGGAGGAGACAGGCGGGTACCCCGGTGCCGAGGCCGCCGCCCGCCACCTCTTCGAGTGCTCCATCACCCGGGACGACTCCGCCGAGGTGTTCACCGACCAGCCGCAGATCAGCGAGATCCACGAGGAGGCCACGACCGTGGACGGCCACCCGGCGCACCTGTTCGAGGCCACGGTGGCCATCACCGGTGAGACCACCTTCGAATCCACCGACTCCTGGCACTATGCCGCGATCGTGGTCGAGACCCCCGGCGGTCCCAGCGCTTTCGTGGGCGGTGCCGCCACCGGGCATGGTGACCAGATGCAGGACCTCGAGGACATGAAGGAAGGGCTCTCGGTCACGGAGTGACCGAGCGGGGCGCAGTGCGCAGCGGGCACGCGTCCGCGTGATGCAATGGGGCCCATGACCGACACCCCCCGTGACGCCGCTGCGAGCACCGACGCCTCGCCCGCCCAGTCCGCCACCGATAGCCCCACGATCTTCCACGACCTGCACGCCTTCGTCGCCGAGCCGCGCATCACCGGGCTTTTCCTGGCCCCCGCCGGGGACCGTCTGGTCGCCGCCCGCACCGAGCTGAACAAGAAGAGGAACGGGTACGTGACCGCACTGTGGGAGCTGCCGCACTCCTCCCGCCGCTCCCGCGGGCACCGCTCCGCCTCCGATGCCGGCCAGTCCCCGCGTCGCCTCACCCGCGGCGTGGACGGTGAGGCGCTCGCCGGGTTCACCGCCCACGGCGACCTGCTGTTCACCGCCAAGCGCGACACGGGCGATGACGAGCACACGGACGAGACCACCCTGTTCCTGCTGCCCCGCGGCGGGGGCGAGGCCGTCGTGGTCGCCCGCCGCCACGGCGGCTTCGCCTCCCTGTCCATCGCGCGCGACAGCGGCCGCATCGCCCTGACCAGCGCGATCCACCCGCGCGCCGCCGACGACGAGGACGATCGTGCCCTGGCCTCCGAGCGGCGTGAGACCAAGACCTCCGCCATCCTGCACACCGGTCACCCGGTGCGGTACTGGGACCACGACCTGGGCCCCGCCCGGGACCAGGTGCTGATCGCCGAGCCCCTGGATCCCACAGACCCTGATCCGCGACTGGACCTGCGCCGACTGACCTCCTTCGGTCCCGCCGAACGACTGGGAGAGGTGATCATCAGCCCCGACGGCGGCACCGTGTACGCCGACGTCAGCCGCACCTTGCACGGCACCACGGCCCGCTCACGCATCG
This sequence comes from Brachybacterium sp. p3-SID1565, assembly GCF_025143785.1. Classification (NCBI taxonomy): domain Bacteria; kingdom Bacillati; phylum Actinomycetota; class Actinomycetes; order Micrococcales; family Dermabacteraceae; genus Brachybacterium; species Brachybacterium sp. p3-SID1565. The sequence goes on along the minus strand of NZ_JAMBDS010000001.1, from coordinate 74,091 downwards.
TCGCGATCGATGCGGACAGCGGTGAGGTGCGCACGCTCGCAGCGCAGGACGATCACAACCTCGGCCTGGCGGCCCTCAGCCCCGATGGCTCCGTGCTGCTGCTGAGCCGCAGCACCGTGGCCAGCGACACCCGGCCCCTCGCGGTGGAGCTGGTGAAGGCCGATCTGGAGACCGGTGAGCTCACCCCCGCCTACACCGGCTTCACCAACTGGCCCTCCGATGTGCGCATCGCCCCCGACAACACCACCGCCTACTTCACCGCCGACCTCGAGGGCCACGGCGCCATCCACCGCCTGGACCTCGGATCCGGCACCGTCACCGTGCTCACCGAGGATGTGCGTCACTACAGCGCCCTCGCGCTCGACGAGCGCTCCGGGCAGCTGATCGCGCTGGCCGACGCCATTGACGCCCCGCCGCTGCCGGTGCGCTGCGACCCCGCCACCGGCGAGATCAGCCCCATCCCCTGTGGGATCGAGGCGCCGCCCGTGCCCGGGTCGCTCACCGAGGTGACCGCTGCCGCGGAGGACGGCACCCCGCTGCGCGCCTGGCTGTGCCTGCCCGAGGGCGCCGGGGCGGAGGAGCCGGCCCCGCTGCTGCTGTGGATCCACGGCGGGCCCTTCGGATCCTGGAACTCCTGGACCTGGCGCTGGAACCCCTGGACCGCCACCGCCCGCGGCTACGCGGTGCTGCTGCCGGACCCGGCGATCTCCACCGGCTACGGCCAGCAGATGATCGACCGCGGCTGGGACCAGCTGGGCGGCAGCCCCTACGACGACATCATGCTCCTGACCCGCGCCACCCTGGGGCGTGACGACATCGACGAGACCCGCAAGGCCGCCCTGGGTGGCTCCTACGGCGGGTACATGGCCAACTGGATCGCCGGCCGTACCGGCGACTTCTTCGACTGCATCGTCACCCACGCCTCCCTGTGGGCGCTGGACCAGTTCCGTGGCACCACCGACACCGCCTCCCACTGGGCCGCCCACCTCAGCGATGAGCACAACGCGAAGTACAACCCGGCCGACGGCATCGACGCGATCACCGCCCCCATGCTCGTCATCCACGGCGACAAGGACTACCGGGTGCCCATCGGGGAGGGCCTGCGGCTGTGGTTCGAACTGCTGACCGCCGCTGACCAGGACCCCGAGGACAACCCCCACCGCTTCCTGTACTTCCCGGACGAGAACCACTGGATCCTCTCGCCCAACAACTCGGTGATCTGGTACGAGACGGTGTACGCGTTCGTGGACCGCCACGTGCGCGGGATCGAGACCGAGATGCCCCGCCTGCTGGGCTGACAGCAGGTAACAGCTGTTCAGCAGTGAATCCTTGCTGAAGGCTGTACTGTCGATCAGTAGCGCAATGCCCCCGACTAGCCTCCCGGGGGTACGAACCGTGGCGCCCGCGGCATGATGTCCCGGTGATCTCCCCGAACGTCGCCATGAGGGTGCTGAGCTTCCCGCCGGCGCGCGGTGCACTGTCCCTGCTGTTCCTGGCCCTGGTGCCGATCGGGCTGGATGGGGAGCTGGGCGGGGCAGCACAGCGGATCGCTTTCTCCGGGTTCGCGGCGCTGCTGGGCACTCCGATCTGGGCCTGGACGTTCGCCGGCTTCTGGAACCATGTCGCCTGGCCGGGCCCCGAGGAGACCTCCGTGGTGATCGCGGCACGGCCGCGCAGGCTCGCGGTGCTGCTCTCCTGGACGGCGCTGGGGGCTGTGATCGTCGGGGTGCCCGGAGCAGTCGCCGCAGGGGTGCTCGGCAGCGCGGACCAGGTGATCCTCACGTTCCTCGCGATCGCAGCAGCCGGCCTGCCCGTGGCCGCGCTGCTTCCCCGCCTCAGCCGATGGCACGTGATCCGCGGCGGAACCGTCTCCGCCCGGCGGCACGGACTAAATATCCGCAGCCCGCGCCAGAAGGGGACTCGACGACTGCGGTACTGACGGCTGGAGGACCTGGGAGGCCAGGTTCAGGTCGCCGAGGCGCTGCCCGGCCGGGCAGGTGAGCACCTCGCCCCCGGTGTCCGGTGGCGCACTGGGGCCCGCCAGGCCCTGCAGCGGTGGGCGATCGAGGGCTTCGATCCCACGCCCGAGGAGGTGTGGCGCCTCGGCCTCGACCCAGCCTGGTCCTCCGACCCCCGCGCGTCGAAGGAGAGCCCGCAGGCACGTGTTCTCGTCATCGTGGCGCTTTCATGGGCATTGCTGGTGTGCGCCCTGCTGCTGGCCGGGCTGGTGTACGCGGTGGTCACGGCCCCGCCACCGTGGTGGATCCTGCTGTTGGCCTGGGCGCCCGCCCTGGGTGTGGCGATCCTCGGCCAGCGACTGCTCAGGGCACTGCACCGCTGCGCGCGGTCGGGGGACGAGCCGGCCCGGATCACCCGCGAGGGATGGGATGACCTCACCCACCAGCAGGGCCTCATCCGCTGAGAGCACGTGCAGCGGCTCGAAGTGCGCGGTCACGAGGTGCTGCTCGTGGCCACGGCCGATGCGCCCGGGTTCCGCGACCCGGACCTGGGCAACCGGATGAACGACCGGCTCTCGGAATGGGGAGTTGCCACCTCGGCAGGCACGCCGAGGTTCGGAGGGAGCCCTGGTGCTGTCGGCCCCCGGCATCTCACCTATGCCCCGCATACTGGGGCTGCGCTCCTGCTCGACCGCGCCGCACGCATCGGCGGTGCCACCGTGCGTCGGATCCCGGACACCCCGTGAGCACGCTCCCGCACCGCACCGGATGAGGTGGCCGCGATCAGCCGCGACCGAAGGACTCCGGATCCACCGGCTGCTGATCGCGCGGCAGCCTCTGGACCACCAGCAGGTAGGACTCGGTGACCAGGTCCCGCAGCAGGCTCTCGTCCACGGGACCACCCGGTCTCACCGTGACCCAGTGACGCTTGTTCATGTGGTAGCCGGGCGTGATGTCCTCGTGGGCGCCGCGCAGGAGTTCGGCATCGGCCGGATCCACCTTGAGCGTCGCGACCGGCACCCCGGACAGCTCCGTCATCAACAGGAACACCTTCCCGCAGACCTTGAACACCTCGTGGTCCGGCCCGAAGGGGAATCCGCCGGACGACGCAGGCAGCTCCTGGGCCCGATCACGTGCGCACGCGTGCAGCTGCGGCACATCCACCTGTCTCAGACCTTCCAGTCGCCGAGGCCGCCCTCGAGGGCGCCGAGGGCGGCCTCCAGTAGCAGGTCGCGATCCTGCGTGGGGCAGCCCTGCTGCACCCAGAGAGCGCAGGACTGATCGACGAACCCGAGGAATCCCGTGATCGCGTACCGGTGGCGGGGGAACGAACCCACTCCTAGCAGGGCACCCAGCCGCTCGACGTGCTGGGCGCGCGCCTCGATCCGCACCTGCTGTGCCTCGGGGGGCTCCTGACCGCCCTGCAGAGGAACGCCCCAGAAGATGGGCCGCTCCGCGATCCGGTCGAGGTAGACCCCCAGTGCGGCGCGGACCCGGTCGCGCACCGGGACGCCGGGGGAGAGGTGGGACAGTGCCTGCTCCTGGGCGACCGCCAGATCCTCCAGGGCGCCGGAGATCACCTCCGCGTACAGGCCCGCCTTGGAGCCGAAGTAGTGGAACACCAGTGAGGGGGAGGCGTCGCAGGCCCGGGCGATCCGCGCGGTGGGCACCTCGACGTACGGGGTCTCGGCATAGACCTGCTGGGCCGCGCGCAGGATTGCAGCGCGACGCTGCTGCACGTCCAGACGCCTGCGGGGGGAGGGAGAGGATGCGGGCATGGATCACACCCTAGCGCTGTTGAGTGTCGATCAACAGTGCCCTACCGTGGACCACTGTTGACCTACGATCAATAGAGTTCCGGGAGGAACGCATGCACGAGCTCGAGAGCAGGATCTGGTGGCACCTCTACCCGCTGGGCGCCGCCGGTGCCCCGCCGCGTCGTGAGGTGCAGGGCGATGTGCCCTGGGAGGGGCATCGCCTCCGCCGGCTGGAGCCCTGGTTGGACTATGCGGCCGATCTCGGCTTCACCGGCGTGCTGCTGGGCCCGATCTTCGAGTCCACCTCCCACGGCTACGACACCCTGGACCACTTCCGGATCGACCCTCGACTCGGGGATCAGGACGACTGGGAGGCCTTCGTGGACCGCGCCCACGGGCGCGGCCTGGCGATCATGCTCGACGGCGTGTTCAACCATCTCGGCGCGGAGCACCCCCTCGCGCAGGATCCTGCCTGGCCCGGCCTGCAGCGCACCGAGGACGGCCACCCCGTGGCCTGGGAGGGCCACGGCGGCCTGGCGAAGCTGGACCACAGCAGGCCCGAAGTGCACGACCTGGTGCGGGACGTGATGCTGCACTGGCTGGAGCGCGGTGCCGACGGCTGGCGCCTCGACGTCGCCTATGCCGTGCCCGGCCGGTTCTGGGCACAGGTGCTGCCCGCGGTGCGCCAGCAGCACCCGGGCGCCATGTTTCTGGGGGAGGTGATCCACGGTGACTACGCCGCGATCGCACGCGAGGGAACCCTGGACACCATCACCCAGTACGAGCTGTGGAAGGCCGTCTGGAGCTCGCTGAAGGACCGGAACCTGTGGGAGCTCCAGCACGCACTGGGGCGCCACGTCGAGTTCTCGCAGGCCGCACCCATGCAGACCTTCGTCGGCAACCACGACGTGCCGCGCATCGCCAGCACCGTCGGCGACGGCGGGGCCGCCCTCGCCGCGGCCATCCTGCTCACCCTGCCCGGCATCCCCAGCGTCTACTACGGCGACGAGCAGGCCTTCCGCGGCGAGAAGGCCGAGGGCTACGCCGCCGACGACCCCCTGCGCCCGGCGCTGCCCGCTGGACCCGAGGAGCTGGCACCGAACGGCTGGTGGTTGCACGACCTGTACCGCGAGTTGATCGCCCTGCGCCGGCGCTGCTCCTGGATCACCCGGGCAGTGGTCGAGGTGGAGCACACCGAGAACGAGCTGCTGCGCTACGCCGTGACCGCCGAGCACGACCGGCTGGAGGTGGAGGTCGCCCTTTCCCCGCAGCCTCGTGCCGTGGTCACGCTGAACGGCGAGACCGTGCTGGAGTGGGCAGGCTGATCTGGCTGTGATCGATCGGCAAGCAGTCACCCGCCGAAGATCTGGCCCATTTGGCCGAACATGCTCAGCGACATCGTGATGAAGAACGCCAGGAACCCCAGGAACACGAAGCTGAACACGATCTTCAGCAGGGGGCCGGCCGGGGAGATGGACCGGCCGTTCCTGGGGGCGATGAACTGATCCGGGCGGTCGCGGTGGTGCAGCACCGTCACCTGCTCCCCGGTCCGATCCAGCATGCCCACATCGCTGTGGACGGGCACGCCGCGCACGCGCTGCCCGTTGGCAGTGGTGAACTCGATCGTCTCGACCAACCGTGAACGGGCATTGGAGTCGCGGCCGCCGCTGCTGGTGATCTTGAGGTTCGAGGAGACCACGCGGCCGTCGACGGTCAGCCCGTTGCGGGCCAGGGCGCTGTTGCGCAGCAGCTCCCTCACCGAGCCGATCAGGAGCCACAGGCCAGCAAGGCCCAGCAGCGCCGGGACGATCACGAACAGGATCGGCATGGCACTCATGCCTGGTGTGCTCATCGGGCCTCCTTCGGTGCGGCTGTCGCCATCGGCGCTGGAACGCTCCGCGCCGACCTGATCGACGACGACCCCCGTCGCCGACGCGGCCACCTTACCTGCGGGATGGCCCGTCAGGTCCGTTCATCCGGCAATGCCGAGGTGCGGGGCCTGCTGGATCCCGAACTCTCGGCTCAGTACGCGTCGGGCGGCATGCCAGCCGCTCATGCTGTGCACCCCGGGGCCGGGCGGGGTGGCTGCCGAGCACAGGTACCAGCCGGTCCCACCCAGCTGGTACGGGTCCCATCGCGCGGTGGGGCGGGCCACCATGTCCCACATCGTCACCCGGCCCATCGCGATGTCCCCGCCCACGAGGGACGGGTTGTGCTTCGACATGTCGGCCGCACTGACGCCGCGGGAGGCCACGATCAGGTCCTGGAACCCGGGGGCGAAGCGCTCGATCTGCGCGGTCACCGCCTCCGTGGGGTCCGTCGGGTCCCCGGCCGGCACATGTGCGTAGGCCCACAGGGGCCGCAGCTCGTCGTGTATGCGGGAAGGGTCGGCCACCGACGGGTCGCTCACCAGGGTGAGGGGGCGTGCGGGCATGCGGCCTGCGGTGACGTCCGCCTCGGCGCGGGCCATCTGCTCCCGGGTCCCGCCCAGGTGCTGGGTGCCTGCACGGCCCACGTCTGCATCGCGCCACGGCACCGGGTCGGAGAGCACGAAGTCCACCTTCGCCGCCGCGTTGCCGTGCCGGAACCGCCGCAGCCGGCGTTCCAGCCCGGCGGGAAGGCGGTTCGCGAGGATGTCCGCTGCCGCACCGGCCGTGGTGTCCAGCAGAACGGCCCGCGCCGGGGGAACATCCCGCCAGGTGCGCACCCGGTGACCGGTGATCACTTGCCCGCCATGGGCTTCGAGGTCTGTCACCATTGCGTCCACGAGCGCCTGCGAACCGCCCACGGGGATCGGCCAGCCGCCCGCGTGGGCGAGCGATCCCAGCAGTACCCCGGTCGCGGCCGGCGCCAGTGACGGCAATGGGCCGATCGCGTGGGCGGCCACCCCCGTCAGCAGCGCCCGGGCTCGTTCGGTGCGCAGGGGCAGGTCCCAGGCGGGGGAGCCCTGGGTGCCGACCATCGCGCCGAACAGGGCGGCCACCGGCAGGCCATCGAGGGAGCGCAGCAGCGCGGGCGGCACGGAGCGCTTGTCACCGAGGGCGAGGTCCACCACCAGTTCGCTGTGCTCGGCAAGGGTGCCGAGGGTGCGCCGCCACATGGGGCCGTCCACCCCGAGGCCGTCCGCCGTGCGGTCCAGGTCGTGCCACGCGATCGCGGCCGGTTCGTCGTCCAGGGGCTGGGCGTAGGAGGCCTCGGGCACCGCCAGTTCCACGCCGCGCCCGGGCAGGTCGAAGGCCCGGAAGAAGGGGCTGGCCAGTGCCATCGGGTGCACGGCGGAGCACAGGTCATGGGTGATGCCCGGGGCGAGACCGAGGTCCAGGGTGCGGGAGCCGCCACCGACGGAATCCTGCGCTTCCAGCACCTGCACCCGCAGGCCGGCGCGCGCCAGGGTCACCGCTGCCGCGAGACCGTTGGGCCCGGAGCCGACGACGACGGCGTCGACGGTGCCCGCGCCGGCGGGGGAGGGCGGGATGGCGCTCATGGACCCAGCGTAGAGCCCTCACGCGGGACAGATCGTGTGAGCAATCCCCGAGCTTGATTTAGGAAACGATCGTGTCGCGTAATCTGTCAGGCATGCCTTTCGACACCCCGCAATCCGAGCCCGCGCCCACCAGGGACGCCGGCACCACCGAGGGGCGCGGTCCCCGCAAGCCACGGGCGCAGGCCGTGCTCGAGGTCATCTCCAAGACCCGCATCTCCCCTCGCCTGCTCCGGGTACGACTGGGCGGGGAGCAGTTCTCCGTGCTGCGCCGCAACGACCACACCGACGCATACGTGAAGCTGCTGATCGCCGTCCCCGGATCCGGACTGCGGCCCCCGTACGACCTCGACGCCATCCGCGAGCAGGATCCCGCGCAGCTCCCCTCCCGTCGCACCTACACGGTGCGCCGCTGGGACCACGAGGCAGGCACCATCGACCTGGACTTCGTGCTGCACGGCCACGGCGACGGTGCCGACGACGACGGCATCGCCGCGCGCTGGGCCGATGAAGTCCAGCCCGGCGACCAGATCGCCCTGTCAGGCGCCGGCGGCGGGTACAGCCCCGACCCGGCATCGAGTCGCCACCTGCTGATCGGTGACCACGCGGCCCTGCCCGCGATCGCCGCAGCCCTGGAGTCCATGGACCCCGCCGCCCAGGGCACCGCCCTGATCCACCTGGACCACGCGGAGGACGCCCTGCAGCTCGAGCATCCTGCCGGGCTGGAAGTGCGCTGGGTGATCGGCGAGCGCGAGCAGTTGCTGGAGGAAGTCGCTGCCCTGGACCTCGTCGACCCGACCGGGCTGCAGGTGTTCTGCCACGCAGAGCGGGGCCTGACCAAGCAGCTGCGCCGACTGCTGGTAGCGGAGCGTCAGATCCCCCGCGAGGCGATCTTGATCTCCGCCTACTGGGCGCTGGGGCGGGTGGAGGACCAGTTCCAGGCCGAGAAGCGCGAGGACATCGGGAAGATCGACGACTGATGCGCGCCGTCGTCCTGCGCGAGTACGGCCGCCCCGTGATGACCGGTGGCTGACCCCGCATCGTCGTCGGCCCGCCGCGTCCTGCCACTGCTGGGCCTCGCCTTGGCCCTGGCCCACCTGTCCATCGGCGGTTGGATTCTCTTGACCCGATGGGAGGTGCTGCGCTCGGCGCACCCCGCACTGCTGGTGCTGGTTCTGGTGGTGATCGCCCTGGGGCTGCTGCACGGCGCGCTCGCTCTGCGCGGCGCCGGCGTTGCCCGGCGTCGAGCTGCGACCGACGCCGACGATTCCCACGCAGCCTCACGGAAGCGTCGTGGCGTGCTCGCCGTTACAGGGCGCGTTGCGATGGTGCTGCTCTCGATCGTCCTGCTGGCGGCAACGACATGGCTGCGACCGTTCCCGGCCGACGCCGAGGCGCTGAGCACTCTCGATCGGGCTAAGGTAGAGCTGACCAGCACCGCCACCACGATCACCCTGCACCCCGCCGCCGGTTCCACGGCGGCCCCATCGGGCGCCTCCGAGACCGAGAAGGTGGCCCGGACCGGCCTCCTCTTCCAGCCCGGTGCGCGAGTGGACCCCCGCGCCTACGTCCCGATGCTGAGCCGCGTAGCTGAGGCCGGGTACACCGTGGTGATCGTGAAGCAGCCACTGCAGATAGGGTTCCTGGCCACCGGGGCCCACCGCGCGATCATCGATCAGCACCCAGAGATCGACCAGTGGGTGCTCGCCGGCCACAGCCTGGGCGGGGTGGTCGCGTCGCTCGCCGCCGAGGACCCGGACATCGACGCACTGGTGCTGTGGGCCGCCTATCCCGCCGGCCCGATCGAGGTCACCGGTGGCATGCCGGTCACCTCGATCAGCGGCACGGCTGACGGGCTCACCACCGCGCAGGACGTGGAGGCCTCCCGCGACGACCTTCCCGCCGACACCACGTACGTGGTGATCGACGGAGCCGTTCACGCCTTCTTCGGGGACTACGGGGAACAGTCCGGGGACGGTACGCCGGGGATCAGCCGCACGGATGCACAGGATCAGATCGTCGGGGCCACCCTCGACATCCTCGCCGGCTCGCACCCTCAGTAACAGTGAGTAACGGGACTGATGCTGCGGTGCGATGCGGCTCCGTCAGAACCGGGCCGGACCGCAGTGGCTCGCCTCAGCCGTGGGCCCTCACCAGGCCACCGCTGGAGGGCCGGGTCGGCATCTGCGTCCAGGAGAAGTCCAGACCATCCGGCAGGATCTCCACCTCCGGCTCGCACAGCGCTGCGATCGTGGAGGCGAGGGAGCCCACCGCGATCTTCTCGCCCGGGCAGCGGTGGCCCGTCGCCACATCCATGCCGCCCTGGGGGATGAATGAGGTGATCTGCTCGAAGTCCACGTCCAGGAACCGCTCGGGGTCGAACTCGTCGGCCCGCTCCCAGGAGTTGGGGTCCACGTTGGTGTTCAGGATGTCGATGAGGATGCGGTCGCCCTCGCTGACGTGCTCGCCCTCGAACTCGAAGTCCGTGCGGGCGAAGGCCGGCAGCATCGGCACGAAGGGGTAGCAGCGTCGCACCTCCTGCGCGAAGGCCGTGGCCAGCGGACCGCCCACCAGGGTGCCGCGCTCGGCGGTCTCGGCCTGGATCCGTTCGCGCCACTGGGGGTGCTCGAACAGCGCCTTGGTGGCGAAGGCGGCGAAACGGGCCACCGCGATGTGCGGTCGGATGGTGTTCTGCATCTCGATGCCGGCGGTCTTCGCATCCAGCAGCTGCCCGTCCAGCTCCCGGTGGTTGGCCCACTCGTACAGCGAGGTGCCCGGCGCGGCGTTGCGCTTGCCGGAGCGCTGCTCGCGGATCACCTGGGCGCACCAGCGGTCGGTCAGACGGCGGTCCCGCCAGGAGCGCAGGTGGTCCAGGTCCACGTGGGCGAAGCCCTCCACGATCCTTCCCAGGCGGCGTGCCTGCACGTCCAGCTCGGCGTCCCGGCCCTCGATGCCGGCCCAGCGCATGGCGGCGCGGCCGTAGGCGATCACGGCGGAGTCGTACACGCTGTCGGGGTGCTTCCGCCAGCGCTGGGCGGCCTCGCGCAGCTCCGCCTCCACCATCGGGGCGATCCGCTCCACCTGCGCGTCGTCGTAGCAGACCTTCACGAAGGTGGCCTTGCGATGCCGGTGGGCCTCGTCGTCCATGCCGTGCACGGAGCCCTTGCCGAACAGAGAACCGCGGATCGCCAGTGGCATCGCGCCCTCGCGCTTGATCCGGGTGTCGTCGTAGAAGAGGCGCACGCCCTCATCGCCCCGCACCAGGAGGCTGGGCTTGCCCAGCAGGCGCACCCACAGTGGTTTATCGCTGCCGGCGTTGCTGTGCTGCTCTCGCTGCTTCCCGGCGAAGAGGTAGCCCTGCTTCAGCAGGTCCACACTGTCGGTGAGGCCGTGGAAGGGGCAGGTGCGATCATCTGTCTTCTGCGGTGCTGTCATCGGGCCAACCTATGCGCACTACCGTGGCATTGCTTGGGAACGATGGAGCCGACCGGTTGGCCCGGCCCATCGGGCAGGTCGAGCAGGAGGCGAACTCCTGCGGTGTTCACGGACAGGGGAAATGGCGGCGATGACGAACGAGGACCTGCTGGCGGGGGAGGACGGACTGCACCGTCCGCTGTGGGCCTCGCGGCACGAGGACCTGCGGGAGTACTACGACACCGAGTGGGGCATGCCGGTGCGCGATGAGCGCGGGGTGTTCGAACGGCTCGCCCTGGAGGGCTTCCAGTCGGGGCTGAGCTGGGCCACGATCCTGCGCCGGCGCGAAGGCTTCCGGGACGCTTTCGCCGGTTTCGATCCCGATGCGGTCGCGGTCTTCGATGAGGCCGACGTGGAGCGGCTCCTGGAGGACACCGGCATCATCCGCCATCGCGGCAAGATCGAGGCCACCATCAGCAACGCCCGCGCCACCCTCGCGCTGCGCGGTGCCGACGGTCTCGGCGCACGGGGGGAGCTGGGCCCCGGCGCCACACTGGCGGACCTGGTGTGGTCCTACCGCCCCGAGCGCACCCCGATGCCCCGCACCGCAGCAGAGGTCCCCACCGTCTCTGCCGAATCGACGGCTCTGGCCAAGGAGCTGAAGAAGCGCGGCTTCCGCTTCGTGGGGCCGACGACGATGTTCGCGCTGATGGAGGCGATCGGCATCGTGGACACCCACCTGGTGGGGTCGCACCGCCGCGGCTGCTCCGGGCTGTGGGCCGAGGACGGCACGCCTCTCGACTGACGAGTCAGGTCGTACGACGGGCGACTGCACTGGCCCCGCGCCGCCGCCGGTTCCGCACCCACGCCACACACCGTCACATTCCTGCGCCCCATCGTGCCTCCTGCCCGAAGCTGAGGGCGTCAGCGATTCAAGGAGGCGCAGCATGTCCACCGCAGCGATCCACGGGGGATGGCGAGCACGGGACCCCCACGGGGCCGTGGTGCCGCCCATCTATGCCACCAGTGCGTACGCCCACCCCAGCCACGAGTCGCTGAAGGCGCTGTTCGCGCGTCGCTGCGAGGGCTTCGCGTACTCCCGTTCCGGCAATCCCACCACCGCGGTGCTCGAGGAGCGCATCGCCCTGCTCGAGGGCGGCATCGGGGTGATCGCCGTGGCCAGCGGGCAGGCGGCCACCACCATCGCCCTGTGCGCACTGCTGGAACCGGGTAGCCATGTGGTCGCCTCGAACCGCCTGTACGGCGGGACCACCGAGTTCCTGGACGACACCCTGGCCGACCTCGCCGTCACCTCCACTACCGTGGATCCCTGGGACCTGGACGGCTGGGAGGCCGCGATCCGGCCCGAGACCCGAGCGGTGCTGCTCGAATCCATCGCCAACCCCGGGGCGGAACTGGTGGACCTGCCCGCGATCGCCGAGATCGCCCACCGGTACGACGTGCCCGTGGTGGTGGACTCCACTTTGGCAAGCCCTGCCCTGTACCGCCCCGGGGACCACGGGGCCGACGTCATCGTCCACTCCGCCACCAAGTACCTGGGCGGTCACGGCACCACCATCGCGGGACTCATCGTGGACACCGGCCGCTTCGACCCCCACCGTCGGCCCGAACGCTGGCAGCGCCTGACCACCCCGAACCGGCGGTTCGGCGTCACCTTCGCCGATGACTACGAGCGCGGCTGCTCGGGGTTGCTCTCCTACGCCCGCGCCAAGTACGTCACCGACTTCGGCGCCACCCTCCCCGCGGCAAGTGCCCAGCAGATCCTGGTGGGCATCGAGACGCTGGATCTGCGCATGGACCGCATCAGCGCGACTGCGAAGGAGCTCGCCTCCCGCCTGCACGAGCGGCCCGGGGTCGCGCGAGTGAACCATCCCGCGATCCCCGGCCGACGTGATGCCGCGATCGCCGCCCGGGACTTCCCCCGCGGCACTTCCGGCGTGTTCTCGGTGGATCTGGCCGGGGGAGAGGACGCCGCTGCGGCATTCTGCGACGCACTGGAGCTGTTCACCATCGCCGTCAACATCGGCGATGCCCGCTCCCTGGTGTGCCATCCCGCCACGACCACTCATTCCCACCTCACGCCTGAGCAGCGCGCCGCCTGCGGGGTGACCGACGGGACCGTGCGCATCAGCATCGGCCTGGAGGACCTGACGGACCTGCAGGCGGACCTGGATCGCGCGCTTGCCGCTGTCGCTGCTCTTGAGCCTCCCCGCGTCGTGCCCACTGCGGATCGCGCCCTGGCTGATGTGCAGGGGAAGAGGCAAGCGCCCGCCGGAACCGAGCACTCGGAGCGCAGCCTCCACATCGTGTGACCTCGGTGTCAGCCCGACCTCGGGTGGGAACACTCCTTCCTGCGCCGGTGTTCAGCCGGTCATGAGGACGGATATGCGCGAAGCGGACGTGGTGGTGATCGGCGCAGGCCAGGCAGGACTCTCGGCCGCCTACCACCTGTGGCGACGCGGCTTCCGCTCCACCGAATCCTCAGAATCCTCCGACCGCGCCGACTCCACCTACATCTCTGAATCATCCGACCGCACCGTGATCCTGCTGGACGCCGAACAGGGCCCGGGTGGAGCCTGGCGGCACCGCTGGGACAGCCTCACCATGGCCACCGTCAACGGTATCCGCGAACTGCCCGGCATGCCCGAGGTGGTATCCGACCCCAGCGAGCCCTCCAACCAGGCCGTCCCCGCCTACTTCGCGGACTTCGAAGCCCGCTACCAGGTGCCGATCGAACGGTCCGTGCGCGTGGTCCGGGTCGAGAACGATCCCGACGCTCCTGACGACCCCGAGGGTCCGCTCCCGCGCCGCCGCCTGTTGATCCACTCCGTCGGCCCCGACGGCACCTCGCTGCCGCTCATACGCACCCGCGCGATCCTCAACGCCACCGGCACCTGGACCCGCCCCTTCCTCCCCGCCTATCCCGGGGCCGCCGACTTCACCGGCCGGCAGCTGCACACAGCCGATTACACCCGCGCAGGCGACTTCACCGGCAAGCGCGTCGCGGTGATCGGCGGCGGCATCAGCGCCCTGGGGCATCTGATGGAGCTGGCCGACGCCGGCGCCACCACCCACTGGTACACCCGCCGCGAACCGGTGTTCACCGAGGAGGCGTTCACGGCAGAACGGGGGAGCCGCGCCGTGGCCGGGGTGGCCGAGCGCGTTGCCCAAGGGCTTCCCGTCCAGAGCGTCGTCTCCGCCACCGGACTGTTCTGGACCCCCACCCTGCGCGAGGCCGACCGACGCGGGATCCTGGAGCGCCACCCCATGTTCGGTCGCATCGTGCCCGGCGGAGTGATCGAGGCCGACGGCACCACCACTGAACTGGACGTCCTGCTGTGGGCCACCGGGTTCCGGCACGAGCTCACGCACCTGCGCCCGCTGCGCCTGCACAACCACCGCGGCGGCATCACCATGGACGGAACCGCCGTCGCCGAGGACCCCCGCATCCACCTGCTGGGCTACGGCCCCAGCGCCTCCACTATCGGAGCGAACCGCGCCGGACGTGCGGCCGTGGCCGAACTGGTACGGCTGCTGGAGGCCGACGACGAGCTGGAGGCCGCAGATGAGGATCGGAGCATCTCCGCCCGTACAGTGGCGTGATGACGTCGACCCGTCGAAGGAGACCCCGATGACCGACCACGACACCGAGCCCGCCCTGCAGCCTCTGCCCGAGACGGGAGTGCGGCTCGTTCTGTGCGTCGTCGCCCATCCCGACGACATGGAGTACGGCACCTCCGCGGCCGTGGCCGCCTGGACCGGTGCCGGCGTGGAGGTCACCTACCTGCTGCTCACCCGCGGCGAGGCCGGCATGGCCGAGGCCCCGGAGAAGGTCGCGCCGCTGCGCGAGAAGGAGCAGCGGCGCGCCTGCGAGATCGTGGGAGTCTCCGAGCTGCGCATGCTCGATCACCCTGACGGGATGCTCGAGTACGGGCTCCCGCTGCGCCGCGACATCGCCCGCGTGGTGCGCCAGGTGCGCCCGGACCTCGTGCTCACCGCGAACTTCGACTTCGAGGCCTACGGCGGCCTGAACCAGGCTGATCACCGCGTGGCGGGCCTGGCGGTCATCGACGCCGTGCGCGACGCCGCCAACCCCTGGGTGTTCCGCGACCTGGGCGAGAGCGAGGGACTGGAGCCCTGGCAGGCCCGGGCGATCCTGGTGGCCGGTCACCCGGATGCCACCCACGTCAAGCAGGTGGACGAGGCGCAGGTCCAGGCAGCGGTCGATTCGCTCAGCGCTCACGACGCCTACCTCGAGCACATCGGCGACCACCCCGAGCCCGCCCAGTTCATCCCCGAGATCCTGCGAGGCAGGGGAGAGGGCCTCGGCGTCGAGTACGCGGTGCCGTTCAGAGTGTTCGACCTGGGTGGGCTGGAGGCGGAGCAAGGCTGACCGTCCCGCCGGTCAGCCGTCCCGCCGCACGGTTGCGGCATACCCATCGAGCACGGCGAGGATCTCGCCCTGCTGCCACACCCTGTTGCGGGAGAACCCCGTGGTCTCCCGCAGCACGCCGGCATCGGTGAGCTGATCGAGCGCCCTCTGGGCCGTCATGGCGCTGACCCCGAGCCGATCTCGCACGAAGGCGCTGTCCACGATCGGCTGAGCGATCAGCAGGGGGAGCACCTTCCACCCTGTGGCCTGCCGTCTCATGCCGGACATGAGGTTACGGGAGTGTGCCAGGACTGCGGCGAGATCATCCACGAGGCGGCTGCCGGTGGTGGCGGCGTAGCGGGCGGCGTGCGCGAACTGCTCGATGATCGGGCGGGCATCGCCGGTGCGGAACGCGGTGAGCGCGGAGACGTACCCGTCGAGGTCGGTGAGCAGGCCGGCTGAGACCGGGGCGGTGGTGCTGCGCAGCAGACCCTTTCCCCGCAGCATGGCGTGGACCAGTGCGCGGCCGGTACGGCCGTTGCCATCGGTGAAGGGATGGATGGTCTCGAACTGGGCATGGGCCAGCGCCGCATGGAGCAGCACAGGCAGGCCATCCCGTGCGATGAAGTGGATCAGGTCCGCCATCGCCGGGGGAACGTCCTCGGCCTCGGGCGCTACGTGGACAGCGCCTCGTGGGCTGGAGCCGCTGCGCCCCACCCACACCAGGCGGGTGCGCAGTGAACCTGCATCCCCGGTGGGCCCGGAGCGACCGGAGCCGACTGCGGCATCGGTCATCAGTTCGCGATGCATGCTCAGCAGCGCGTCCAGGTCCAGGTCGGAGGCCAGGCGCAGGGCCGCTTCCATGGTGCGCACGTTCGCCACCACGGCCCGCGCGTTCGCACTGCGTGACTGGTGGAGCTCTGCCAGGGCCAGCTGCTTCGCGCCCACCGTCAGGTCCTCGATCTGCGAGGAGGAGGCCGATTCGGTACGCAGCAGCACAGCACTCATGGGCCCCAAGGCAGGGTTGTCGGTGCCGAGGGCAGAGGTCGAATGCGCATCGAAAGCGGCCAATGCCGCCTCGGCATCGCCCACGTCGGCCGCAAGATCTCCTGGAAGCGCCAGTTCCAGCCCGGCCAGACGTGCAGGAAGCGATGCCTCGTACGGACCGGACCCTCGGGCACGCGCCGAACGGGAGGACAGACCGTCATCCGGCACATACCAGGTCCCGGGCCGTACCCCCGCAGAAGGGACGGTGACCGGCCCTGGAACTGTGATCATGGATCAACTGTACTAACACTTTTGGAGAAACTGTTAGCAAGGGAGGCTCCTCGCTGCGCGCGGGCCCGAAGCTCAGCCCTCGTGAGCCTCAGCTTTCGCCGCCCTCAACCCTCGCCGGCCTGAGACCGCGTGAGCCTCAGCTCTCGTCCTCGCCCGTCGTCCTGCTCGTCGCCGTCTGCTCCTCAAGACGCTCCAGCTCCACCTCAGCGGTGGTCGGATCAAGCTTGATGAAGATCGGCGTGGGCTTGGAGACCGTGGCGCCCACCGTGACGGGGCGGTGCTCCCAGACGGGCACGCCCGCGTAATCCCCGGTGATGATCGGGTAGCCGGGCCCGCCGTCCAGGTCCTCGACCTCCTCGATCCGCGGCATCGGGGCGATCACCCGGTCGCCGCCCAGCGCCTTCTCCACCTCGTTGGCGGAGTGCGGCAGGAACGGCGCCATCATCGTGTTCAGATCGGTGACGGCCTGGGCCAGCACGTGCAGGATGGTCAGCAGACGATCGCGCTGCTCGGGGGCCTTCAGCTTGAACGGCTGGGTCTCGGAGACGTACCGGTTGGCCTCGCCCACCAGGCGCATCACCTCGGCGATGGCGGCGCGCTGACGGTGGGTCTCGATCAGCTTCCCGACGGTGCCGAAGCCGTCCCTGATGGCGCCCAGCAGCCTCTCGTCGATCGGCTCCAGCTCACCGGCGGCCGGGATCTCCCCGACGTTCTTGGCGATCATCGCCGCGGTGCGGTTGACCAGGTTGCCCCAGCCGGCCACCAGCTCGTTGTTGGTGCGGGAGACGAAGTCCACCCAGGTGAAGTCCGCGTCCTGGTTCTCCGGGCCCGCGGCCGAGATGAAGTAGCGCAGCGCATCGGGCTGATAGCGGTCCAGCATGTCGCGCACGTAGATCACCACGCGCTTGGAGGAGGAGAACTTCTTGCCCTCCATGGTGAGGAACTCGCTGGAGACCACCTCCGTGGGCAGGTTCAGCTCGCCGAACTTCCCGGGCTCGCCGCCCTTGTCGCCCTTGCCGTTCTGGGCCAGCATCTCCGCCGGCCAGATCTGCGAGTGGAAGACGATGTTGTCCTTGCCCATGAAGTAGTAGGCCAGGGCCTCGGGATCGTTCCACCACTGGCGCCACGCCTCGGGATCGCCGCTGCGGCGCGCCCACTCGATGGAGGCCGAGAGATAGCCGATCACGGCGTCGAACCACACGTACAGGCGCTTGTTGGGCTGGTCCTCCCAGCCCGGCACCGGGATGCCCCAGTCGATGTCGCGGGTCATCGCGCGGGGGCGGATGTCCTGGAGGATGTTCTGGCTGAAGCGGATCACGTTGGGCCGCCACAGCCCGGTGCTCTCGCGCTCGTCCAGCCATCTGCCCAGCTCGGCCGCCAGTGACGGCAGGTCCAGGAACCAGTGCGTGGTCTCCACGAACTGCGGGGTCTCCCCGTTGATGCGGGAGACGGGATCGATCAGATCCGTGGGGTCCAGCTGGTTGCCGCACGCGTCGCACTGGTCGCCGCGCGCACCCGGGGTCTTGCAGATGGGACAGGTGCCCTCGATGTAGCGGTCGGGCAGGGTGCGGCCGGTCGACGGGGAGATCGCCCCGGAGGCGGCCTGCTCGATCATGTACCCGTTGTCCCGCACGGCCAGGAACATCTCCTGCACCACCCGGTAGTGGTTGCGGGTGGTGGTGCGGGTGAACAGGTCGTAGCTCAGCCCCAGCGCCACCAGGTCCTCGACGATGATCCGGTTGTTGCGGTCGGCCAGCTCACGGGCGGTGACACCCTGCTGGTCGGCCTCCACCAGGATCGGGGTGCCGTGCTCGTCGGTGCCGGAGACCATCAGCACGTCGTGCCCGGCCATCCGCATGTACCGGGAGAAGACGTCCGAGGGGACGCCGAATCCGGCGACGTGACCGATGTGACGGGGACCGTTGGCGTACGGCCAGGCGACCGCGGACAGGACTGTGCTCATGGGAGTGGATTCTACGGGGGCGGATGCAGGCATGCGTCCGGCGGGCCTTGGCATCGGCCGGGGGCTGCTGGGGCGCAGCCGCTGCGCCGCCGTGCTGAATCGGACATGCCGCCCCGCGAGAGATCGGCCGTGATCGGCAGGATCACCGACCTGGGCCTCATGCGCGCCAAGGGCTCCCGCAGCTCGAACTGAGTCGCGGCTCGGGTGATGAGGTGCCGTTCCGTCGGGGCCGGCCTCCTCACCGGAGGTGAGCATGTGCTTTCTGTCGGGGGTTCCATCAGTCGCCGGTCGTGCCGCTCGGGTGCAACACGGCCTGCCACCCGAACGCGCGGGCACCTGCTACATGGCGGGGGGAATCGTCCAGGAACAGCACCTCGTCGGTTCGCAGATGCAAAGGCTCTCCGCGCTCCCGATCTGCTCGCCCGTGCTCTCCTCGCTCCTGCCCCACGTGATGCTCGATCTTCTTGTGGGCCCGCCCGAAGGCCTCCAGGTCAGGTTTGGCGTGACCGAGATCGGCGCTGTTGATCAGATGCTCACCATGCGCTCCCACCACGGCCTCCAGACCCAGTTGCGCCAGTTCGGCAGGGACCCGATCGGTGCCATTGGTGAACACGAACACCGGCGTTCCAGCTGCACGGGTGTCTTCCAGCAACGCGAGGACGTCCTCGTCGACCGTCGCCGGGGTATCGGCCCACCGATCGACGCTGTGGCGGGCCGCGCCGGGAGCAGCACCCGCGGCGACCAGATGCTCCACCGCCAGCTCCCGCCACCGGGCATGGGTGCCGCGGCCCCGGGTGACCTGATCAAGGTAGGGATGGCCGAGGATCGCGCGGAAGCTACTGCCGGTATCCACCCCGAGCTCAGCGTCGAGCTCATCCCACAGCCCCTGGTCGAACACGCGCAGCACACCGTCCAGATCGCTGACCAGCACCCGCGCGGTGCCGGAGTCGAGCAGGTGACGAACGGCGCGTAAGGAGGCAAGCATCCTTCGAGGGTAGAGGTATCCCGGGTCAGTGAACGCCTCAGCGCAGGAGCGTCGGGGCACCGGGGTGTCGGGGCGTCGCGGCACCGGGGCACCGGGGCACTGACACCGGTCGGGGCTGGCCCCCGATACCCTGTCGGCATGAGCACCGACGGACTCTCCACAGCACAGCAGAAGATGGCCGACGCAGGCGTTCCGCAGACCGCCATCGACGTCTTCACCCACTACTACGGCCAGCTCGAGGAGGGCGTGACCGGCTCGATCCCCGAGGACACCATCGAGCCGTACCTGGACCCGCCCAAGCTGGACGACGTGCGGATCGACCCCGCGCACGCCAAGCAGGTGTTCGACAAGCTCGCGATCATCAACCTCAACGGTGGCCTGGGCACCTCGATGGGCCTGGACAAGGCCAAGTCCCTGCTGCCGGTGCGGGACGGCAAGAGCTTCCTGGACATCATCGTCGAGCAGGTGCTGGCGGCCCGCCGCGGCACGGGCTCGCGCCTGCCGCTGATCTTCATGAACTCCTTCCGCACCCGCGAGGACACCCTCGAGGTGCTCGCGAAGTATCCGGACCTTCCCGTCGGGGACCTGCCGCTGGACTTCCTGCAGAACAAGGAGCCCAAGCTGCGGACAGACGATCTCACCCCCGTCCAGTGGGAGGCGGATCCGTCGCTGGAGTGGTGCCCGCCCGGTCACGGCGACATCTACACCGCCCTGCAGACCTCCGGCGTGCTGCAGCAGCTGCTGGACGCCGGCTTCAGGTACGCCTCGGTCTCCAACTCCGACAACCTCGGAACCGTGCCCAACCCCGTGATCGCCTCGTGGTTCGCCTCCACCGGTGCCCCCTACGCGGCTGAGCTGTGCCGTCGCACTGCTGCCGACCGCAAGGGCGGCCATCTCGCGGTGCGCAAGTCCGATGGGCGGCTCATCCTGCGCGACACCGCGCAGACCCCGCAGGAGGAGATGGACTACTTCACCGACGAGCACCGCCACCCGTACTTCCACACCAACAACCTGTGGTTCGACCTCGAGCAGCTGGATGCGGTGCTCAAGGAGCGCGACGGCGTGATGGGACTGCCGCTGATCCGCAACGAGAAGACGGTGGACCCCTCCGACAAGACCAGCCCGAAGGTGTACCAGATCGAATCCGCCATGGGTGCGGCGATCGAGGTGTTCGAGGGTGCGACCGCGATCGTGGTGGGACGCGACCGGTTCCTGCCGGTCAAGGCCACCAGCGACCTGCTACTGATCCGTTCGGACCTGTATGCGCTCGATCAGCGCCAGGCCCTGGTGCAGCAGGTGCCGTCGGTGCCCGCCGTCACGCTCGCCTCCGAGCCCTACAAGCTGATCGGCGACTTCGAGGCCCGCTTCCCGCACGGCATCCCGTCGCTGAAGGAGGCCACCAGCCTGGACGTGCAGGGCGATTGGACCTTCGGTCAGGACGTCACGGTGATCGGTGATGCGGTGCTCGGCACCGAGGGTGGTCAGGTGCCCGACGGTGCGCGCGTGGGCACTGCCTGAGAACGTCGTTCAGCTCAGGTACGTCCACAGCGGTCGCGGCATCGCCGCCAGCGCCAGGGTGCGCGCGAAGCCGGCCTGGTCCAGCAGGTGTGTCCCCACGCCGGTCTCGCGCGAGCCGGTGACCATGTCCGTGGTGGGGTCCCGCCGGTCCTGCCACAGGCGCTGCGCGTAGGCCTCGGTGATCTTCCGGCCCTGGACGCGGGCTCCGAGGATCGACTCGGCCAGCAGCAGGTTGGTCAGCAGGATCGCGTTGAACTGGATCGGCTGCTCGTCCATCGGGCCGCCGGCCTCGAAGGGCCGGTAATTCGCCGCGATCGCCTCAGCCAGCTCCAGCGCACGGTCCCGATGGGCCTTCTCGCCGGTGATCTCGTAGGCCAGGGCCTCCGTCCCCAGGGGCACGCCCTGGTTGTACGTCCAGAATGTGCGGTCGATGGTGCCGTCGGGCTTGATGTTGTCCCAGTACAGCCCCTCGGGCGCGAGCAGGGTCTCGCGGGCCCAGTCCATCCAGCGCAGGGCGTCCTCCAGGGCGGAGGGATCGCCGGTCAGTTGATACAGGCGCAGGGCCACCTTCGCCGACGGCACGGTCGAGACCGTGTTGCGGTCGTCGTTCCAGTCGCCCTGCGTCCACCAGATCCCGCCCAGGGAGGGAAGGGCGGCATCGGTCGCCTCACCTGAACGGAACAGCTCCAGCAGCTGCTGGGCGCGCTCGAGGTTCCCGAAGGCACCGTCGGTGAGCAGGTGCTGCTCGATCTCCAGCAGGGCGACCCAGTCGTTGTCGTCGTAGAAGAAGTCGCCGTGGGCGCCCTGTTCGAAATCGGTGGCGGCGGTGTACCCGGGCAGGCCCGTCGTACCTCCGGCGGGGTACCAGTACCTCTCCTGTGCCCGCAGCAGGGACTCATCGGCAGCGAGCAGATCCTCGTCGGGGCGCTTGTCCCCGGAAGTACCGCTGCCGTGGGCAGCGATCAGCTCGGTGACGGCGGCCCGGGCCTGGGACAGCGGCCAGACGTAGGTGAACTCCGGGTCGCCCTCCTGCCGAGGAGTGCGCTCGATCAGCATGTCCGGATCCGTCTCGGCACGGAAGTGCTCCAGCAGGGCCGAGGTGGCGCGGCGCGCCCGATCCAGGGCCTCCTTCGGCGGGAGCGGCGTGACCTCGGAATCCGTGCGGGGGTTCGCTCCATCGGGCATGGCTGGGTTCCTCTCGGCGGGCCCTGCTCAGAGCCTGCCGCGCTCCCAGCCCCGGCCACCGGTGAGGTCCTGCCGGTGGGGAAGCAGGTTTCCGTAGCGGTGATCGGTGGCGCTGATCGCCTGCTCGTGCAGGAACGTCAGCAGCTCCACGCGACCGCTGGAGACCACCGCGCCGTCGAACAGCGCCACCTCCACGCGGTCCGCGATCGCCCGGCGCAGCGAGGCATCGACAGTGCCGATCACCCGCACCCGGCGCTGCGCCAGCTCCTTGATCCGCGCGGCGAAAGCGGCATCGTCCTCCACCCGCACCAGGCCGCCGTCCAGACCTGCCCGCTGCGCCGCCGCTTCCAGCTCGGCGGCCCCGCCGCCGGAGGCCACGGAGACCTCCACCGCGGCACCCACGGTGGCCGCCGCGTGCAGCACGCGCACCAGCTCGACGGGTCGCGCATCGGAGGCGGCCCGCACCATCACCGGCAGCGGCAGGTACCGCAGCACGTTGATCTCCCCGTGCAGATCCTGGGCGTCGCGCGGCGCGTAGGTGCTGGCGAAGTGCTCCCGATCGGAGTGGCGGGCCTCGTCCAGCCAGGCCGCCTCGAGCTGCGCCGGATCGGCACCACCGGCGGCGTCGCCCGGCTCGCGGTCCGCCGCGTCCATCAAGTGCACCAGGTAGTTGGGGCCGCCGGCCTTGGCCGTCTTCCCGATGGCCGAGCGCTTCCAGCCGCCGAAGGACTGCCGCTCCACGATCGCGCCGGTGATGCCACGGTTGACGTACAGGTTGCCGGCCTCGACATGCTCGGTCCACCAGGAGATCTCGGCCGGGTCCAGGGAGTGCAGGCCGGCGGTGAGCCCGTAGGCCGTGCCGTTCTGCATCCGCACCGCGTCCTCGAGGGTGGGAGCGTGCATGATCCCGAGCACCGGCCCGAAGTACTCAGTGAGGTGGAAGGGGGAGCCCTCCTTGACGCCCTCGCGCACACCGGGGGTGAACACGCGGCCCTCCTCGTCAAGCTGACGCGGCCGCGACAGCCAGGTCTCTCCCTCGCCCAGCTCGGTGAGTCCGGAGGCGAGCTTCTCGCCCGGGGGCTCGATCACCGGGCCCATCTGCACGGTGGGATCGATCGGGTGCCCCACGTGCAGGCTCAGCACGGCATCGGCCAGCTGCGCCATGAAACGGCGGGACCGGGACACCGACCCCACGGTGATCACCAGACTGGCGGCCGAGCACTTCTGGCCCGCGTGGCCGAAGGCGCTCGCGGCCACGTCCTTCGCTGCGAGGTCCAGATCCGCGTGCGGGGTGACCACGATGGCGTTCTTGCCGCTGGTCTCGGCCATGATGCGCAGCTCTGGGCGCCAGGAGGCGAACAGCTCGGCGGTCTCGTAGCCGCCGGTGAGGATCAGCTGGTCCACGCGCTCATCGGTGATCAGCGCCCTTCCGGTCTCGTCCTCGGGGACGTCGACGACGGTCAGCACGCCCTCGGGCACCCCCGCCTCGTGCAGCAGACGGCCCAGGTAGGCGCCGCAGCGTCGCGCCTGGGGCGCCGGCTTCATCACCACGGCACTGCCGGTGGCCAGCGGCGCGAGCATGCTGCCGGTGGGTATGGCGATGGGGAAGTTCCACGGCGGGGTGACCAGGGTCAGTCGCCGCGGGGTGAACGCGGTCTCCGCATCCGTGGCCAGGGCCTCCGCCTGATCGGCGTAGTAGAGCGCGAAATCGATGGCCTCGCTGATCTCCGGATCCCCCTGGTCCAGGGTCTTGCCGGTCTCCGAGGCCGCGACCTCCAACAGCTCCGCGCGGTGGGCGGCCAGCACCCTGGCTGCTCGTCGCAGCACCGCGGCACGCTTCTGGGCGGGCAGGGCCGCCCAACCCCGCTGTGCGTCGATCGCCTTCGAGAGCACCGCGTCCACGCCCTCGACCGAGTCCACCCGGATCCGCTGCGCCTCCTCGACGCCGATCCGGGACCCGCGCAGACGGTGCGTGATCATCTCCGCCCACCGCTGGTTACCCGGGGTGGACATGTCGGTGTCCGGGGTGTTGCGGAAGCGACCCGGCACCGCGGGGATCGCGGGAGAGCCCAGTTCCGGCAATCCCTCGCTCGCCTCGGCGGCGCGATCCTGGTCGCGGTGGGTGCGAGGGGAGGTCTCCTCCAGGGCGCGGGTGAGGGCGCGGGAGAAGCGCTCCATCTCGCGGTCGAACAGGGTCGGCTGGGAGTCCAGTTCGAACACGGCCGACATGAAGTTCTCGCTGGAGGCGTTCTCCTCCAGACGACGCACGAGGTAGGAGACCGCCACGTCGAACTGCTGCGGGGCCACCACCGGCACGTACAGCCGCATCGACCCCACAGACTCGCGGACCACCGCCTGCTGACCGGGCGCCATGCCCGCCAGCATCTCGAACTCGATGCCGCTGCTGGGCAGGGGGCGGATGCCGCGCTCGCGCATCAGCAGGTGCGCGAAGGCGATGTCGAACAGGTTGTGCCCGGCCACGCCGATGTTCACGGCCTCGAGCTTCGCCGGGTCCAGGGCCTCCATCAGCATGCGCTTGTACTGCGCGTCCGTGGACTCCTTGCTGAGCAGCGGCGCCTGCGGCCAGCCGTGCACGGACGCGTCGACCCGCTCCATCGCCAGGTTCGCTCCCTTGACCAGGCGCACCTTGATCGGAGCACCGCCTGAGACGACGCGCCTCTCGGCGAACTCGCGCAGGCGCGCCATCGCGGTGGGACAGTCGGGCAGGTACGCCTGCAGGACGATGCCGGCGCGGTAGCCGGCCAGCTCCGGCCGGTCCAGCAGCTTCTCGAACACCCGCAGGGTCAGCTCCAGGTCCCGGTACTCCTCCATGTCCATGTTCAGGAAGGTGGGGTGCTCTCCCCGGGCGGCGTCCAGGTACAGCGGCAGCAGGGTCTCCACAATATGGTCGACGGTCTGGTCGGCCGCCCACAACGGGAGATGGTCCACGATCGAGGACACCTTGATGGAGACGTAGTCGACATCAGGCCGTGCGGCCAGCTCCCGCACCACCTGCAGGCGGCGGGCGGCCTCCTGCGCACCCAGCACCGCCTCGCCGAGGGGGTTGATGTTGAGCTTGGTGCCGTCGGCCGTCATCCTCGCGATCGAGCGGGTGAGCGGGCCGGGGCGGGCGTCGAGGATCAGGTGGGAGACCATCGTCCGCATCACGGCCTGCGCGGTGGGGACCACCACCTGGGGTGCCAGTTTCGAGGCGGAGCCGCCCAGTGCCACCACGCGACGCAGCGCCGGAGGCAGGAACGCGGGCGGATCCTGGGCCAGC
The DNA here is from genome assembly GCF_025143785.1 of Brachybacterium sp. p3-SID1565. Lineage (NCBI taxonomy): Bacteria > Bacillati > Actinomycetota > Actinomycetes > Micrococcales > Dermabacteraceae > Brachybacterium > Brachybacterium sp. p3-SID1565. The sequence goes on along the minus strand of NZ_JAMBDS010000001.1, from coordinate 48,879 downwards.
CGGCGCAGCTCCACCGCGGCGGCCTTCGGATCCTCGGTGCGGATCACCCGGTCCACGAAGGCGAGGGTGAACTCCAGGCCCTTCGGATCCTTCAGCAGATCCGCGAGGAGCTTCGCCGGGGGCGGGACCGGGCGGGTGCGCGCAGCCTGGACCCAGGTGCGGACCTGATCGGCGACGTCCTCGATGGTGATGCGGGTGGTCTGGCCGGGGGACTGCATGGATGACACCGTCGTCTGCTCCTCGAAAGCTCCGCGGGGCGGGCCGGGCGTACTGTGACCGGTCCTCTCCCGGGAACGATCGTAGATCCCGCTCGCCGATGATGAGGACAGGAACAAGAACGGACCTGACAGGGGAGGGGCCCACGCCGCTGCGGACCGCTTGGTCGACGCTTTCGCGGGCGGGGCCCCGAGCAGTGGGTCACATGGATGTGTGGGACGATGCACGCGACACGATCCCCGAACGTAGGAGGCACCCCGTGAAGAGGTTCCTGTTCATCTCCGGTCTGACCATCGGCTTCGTCGTCGGCTCCCGCATGGGCCGCGGCCCCTACGAGTCGCTCGAGCGCACCGCTCGGCAGATCGTCGAGGATCCCGAGGTCCAGCGCAAGGCCGCCCAGGCCCGGGATACCGCCGGGAAGGCAGCGCATGACGCCGCGGAGACCGTGAAGGACAAGGCCCCCGGCGTTGCGGAGAGCGCCAAGGAGAAGGCCGCCGGCCTGGCCGGTGGCGCCAAGGAGCGCGTCTCCGAGAAGAAGGCGGAGAAGCAGAGCGCGAAGCAGGACGAGGAGAAGGAGGCATCGCTGAACGAGGCCTCCGAGGACACTGCGACCGCAGGCGGTGACGCCGAGGTGGGCGAGGACCGTCCGCTCAGCTCCTGAGCGCTCCCGTTCCCAGGACGACGACGGGGGGGGGGCGGGGGCACCCGCCCCCCCCCCCCCCCGGGGGCGCCCCGCTCCGTCATTCCCGCTGTGGAGGCGCCACGCCCCCTCCACGTGGTCGCGGCAGGGCACGAGCGCCGCGACAGCCTAGAATCAGGGTGCATCGACCCGCTGGCGGCTCGATGACGAGCTGGGACGGAACCGGTGCGACCCGCGTCGTGCCGCTGGACAGGAGGACCTGTGGTCGGAAGTCGCGAGGTGCAGCCACCGGCTGACGCGAACGCACCCACCCGGACCTTCAGCCCACCCGGCCGCGTCATCCTGGGCACCCTGCTGATCGCGCTGGTGTTCGTGGTGGTGCTTGAGTTCCTGGTGATCATCAGCTTCGTGGGGCAGAAGCTGTGGCGGGACCCCGAACTCGCCCGCGACCCGCTGTTCACCCTGCCCCTGCTGCTGTGGGTGGCCGTGGCCGTGATCGCCGCGGTGACCGTGCTGAGAGTGCTCACCGCCTGGTTGCAGGTCAACGAGAAGGGCTTCCGGCTGCAGGGGCTCTGCCGCACCACCATCGAGGCCCAGTGGAGGGACGTGGGGCGTGTGATCGCGGTACGGGACATCGACCGGGGAGCCACCCCGGCCGAGATGCTCGACACCGCGGATACCAGCTACGACGGTGTGTACCTGCTGGACAAGCGGGACCAGCGGATGCTGGCCGTCTCCAGCCGACTGTTCGGCCCGCGCGCCCAGGAGGCCGTGCTGCGCTGTGCCGGTAAGGCGGGAACCCCCGTGGACCACTACGACGCCCTCACGCCGCGGGAGCTGCGCGATCAGGTCCCGCAGGCCCTCACCTTCATCGATAGGCACCCGAACCTGCTGCTGCTGGGGCTGATCGCGTTCTACGTGTTCCACAACGTGTTCACCTTCGTCGTGTGGGGGCTGTGAGCCCGTCCCCCGAACCCGGCCGCGATCCCGGCCCCGAGCTCGGTCGGCCCGGCCGAGCCGCCCGGAGGCGCTCCCGTCGCATGCCGCCCCCGCTGCCGCAGCGAGAGGGACTGGACCCGGTCCGCTACCGGATCCCGAACCCCGCAGCGACCCCTCCCGGCCGGGGTGCGCACGGCCCCGAGCCCACCCCCGCTCCTCGGGGAAGCCACGTTCCGGGGACCACGGCCCTGGCCGGTCTGCGCCAGAGATACCCCGCCCTGGCCGATCCAGCCGCGACTCCGCTCGAGCAGCGCTTCGCCCGCGGTGACATCGTGCGTGCCGACGGCACCGCGTGGGCGGCCGAGGACGTCCTGCAGCCCGGGGACGAGCTGTGGTTCCACCGCGAACTCCGCCAGGAGCACGTCCCTGATGTCGACCTGGTGATCCTGCATCAGGACGAGCACCTGCTGGTGGCGGACAAGCCGCACGACATGGCCACCATGCCGCGCGGCTCCCACGTGCTCTCCAGCGCCCTGGTGCGGCTGCGCCGGAGCACCGGCATCACTACGCTCAGCCCCCTGCATCGCCTGGACCGTCGTACCGCCGGCGTGCTCGCCTTCGGCGTGGATCCTGCCGAGCGTAGTGCCTACCAGGAGCTGTTCGCCCGCCGGGAAGTGCGCAAGGAGTACCTGGCGTGGGTAGCGCCGTACCGGGAAGGTGCCGCCGTGCCGGCTGATCTGCCCACGATGGTCGGTGCGCGCACGGTGGTGCGCGATCGCCTGGTCAAGGAACACGGCGATCTGCTCGCCCGCATGGTGGCAGGGGAGCCCAACGCGATCACCGAGGTCGAGGTGGCCGCCGTCGAGCTGGACGGCACCCTCACCCTGCGGTTGCGCCCGCTCACCGGCCGCACCCACCAGCTGCGCGCCCAGCTCGCCTCCCGAGGCATGCCCATCGTGGGGGAGGACCTCTACCCCACGCCTCGCGATCCGGTCGGGCCGCTGCACCTGCTGGCCCGCTCCCTCGCCTTCACCGACCCCGTCACCGGGCAGGAGCGACGGTTCACCTCCGCACTCGACCTGCCGGGGCCCCCTCATGAACGGCGACATCGACGGTGAGAGCCCGCGGTCGGCCCCGTACCCTGGGAGGGTGACGACCGGTGAGACGCTCAGCGACGCCGCGACCGCGCCGGCCCCCCGCCGCACCCGGTCCGGCGCGGTGCTCGTCGGCCCCAGCATCAGGGCCCGCTACCTGCCCGGGGTTCTGATCGGGCTGCCCCTTATCTCCTTGCTGCTGTCTCCCTTCGCGGGGGCGGGCCTGCAGCAGTGGCGGCGAGCCCGCATCCTGGACGGGCACCGCGGACCGCTGGAGCAGATGCTCGAACCGGCGTGGGCGCAGCTGCTTGTCGGTGCGCTGCTGCTGTGGGGCCTGTTCGCACTGTGGGCATTCGTGCCGCTGGTGTTCACCCGCAGGGTCGCCCTGCTCGATGAGCAGCACGGTGCCCTGACCCTGCGCAAGGGTATGCGCACCACGGACCGAGCCCGCACGGACCAGGTGGTCTACGCCGTGGGCGAGGCCGAGCGCGGGTCCCTGGCGCTGATCGGGATCCGCGACGATGCGGCGCAGGAGCGCCAGTGGCTGATCCCGGAGATCGGCTGGGACCAGGCCTCCTTCGACGGTCTGCGCGTGCTGCAGACTGCCGCCGGTCTGCGAGCGGCGCCACCACGCCGCGTCCTGGTGGACGAGGCGCGCCGGGCCCGACGCGAGCAGAACAACCGGGAGCTCGCCGCGCGCCTGGGCATGGCCTGGCAGGACCACTATGCTCACGACGAGGACGCCTTCCAGGCCGAATTCGACCGCGTCCGACGGGTGGTGGGAGGCAAGGAGCCCCCGCGCGAGGGTGATCCGAGCGCACAGCCGTGAGCGTCGCTCACAGGGGCATCTGACGGATCCGTTCGAGGGCGCGCTGCAGACTCGGTGACCTTGATGCAGCTCGCTTCGCGTCCCAGCGTGACTCAGCGAACTGCTGGAGCGTAGTGACATACCCGGTTCCGATTCGTCCGTTGCTGCGCACCATTGCCGCACGTATCGTTCGCGATCGTGACCGAGCGCATATCTGTAGCAAACGCTGTTTGGGGTCTCTGATCATCTCCGGGGCAGCAGGCAGATCAGCGGTGCGCACGGAGAAGTACTGCGCGAAGCCCTCGTGGTCGGCCATGAGCCAGGCCTCCGTCATCGCATGCGCGATACGGAGTTGGAAGCTCGGGGGCAGGGGCGAGACTGTTCCGACAAGTTCCTCGCGGAGCTCGACGGGGCAGACACCGTCTGAATCGCGAATGATGACGTAGGAACCGTGGGCACTCGCCGAGATGTATTTGTCCAGATCTCTATCCATCGCCCCCGTGCCGCGCTTGACGAAGACGCGACCAGGGGATCTGCCCGCAGCCTCGATGACAGCCCGAGCGGCCGCGACGTCGGAATCTCCCTCCACAACGACGGTGATGCCCGCAGTCATCATAGCCGCAGAGCCAATTGACGCGCCGCGACAGGTTCGATCAGAGATTGGACGATCTCCGACAAGGGGAGACCTGAGTCCACCTCGGCCCGGACCTCTGCGATGTCGGAGAGCAACGAGGCGGTGCTGCCGTCTTCTGTGACCCGCATGACCAGAACTTCCTCCGGTAAAACTGTCTCCTCGTCCAAGAGCTCTGGCGCGTGCGTGGAAAGGAGCACTTGCAGATCGCGGTCGCGCTGCACACGTGCGAGAAGAGCGGGGACGGTGCGAACGATTCCCGCGTTCAAGGACAGCTCTGGTTCCTCGAACAGGAGCACTCCACCAGAGGAGGGGGCGCTGACGAGCGTCCACAGCAGGCCGATCAAGCGCAGCGTCCCATCGGACAGCTCCGACTCGGTCTGCCGGGTGGGGGCGGGGCGCCAATTGCGGTAGGTGGCGTGCAGGTGGGGGACCCCGGACGCATCAGGCTCAACGCTCAGGGACTCGAACTGGGGTACAGCAGCCTGTAGCGCGTTCTCTATCTTCTGCAGCCACGCTGATCGGGTCCGCGACGCCGTTTCGTTCATCTGCTTAATGACGTCGCTGCCGAAAGGGTCGCGTGGCCCGGATGCGTGGAAGAAACCGGGGTTGCGGATGATCTGTGGAACCGGATGGAAGTACCGCGTCTTCTGGAGGTGCTCGGCAAGTGCGCGGAACGATTTGTTGGCCGTGATCTGTTCCAGGTGGGTCTGGGTCAGCAGTTCCGGATCGGCTTCGTCGGAGGCATCGGGGCGTCGCAACAACTCTTCGCCGTTGCGCGTGACCACTTCTTCTGCGACGAGAGCGCGATGGTGGCCGCGCTGCTCGCCCTTGACGGCGAGGTGGTACGTCCACTCATCTGCATCGTCGCTAAAATGCGCGGTTACCGATACCTGTCCGTGACGGTGGTTGCGTGCGAAGAGGGACCGCACCGCACTGAAGCCGCCCCGATCAGCGAAGGCGGCCGCGAGACCTCCGCCGGGCCGGGCTATGTCCGTAAGGAACCGGAACACATCTAGCAGATTTGATTTCCCCGCGGCGTTGGGTCCCACGATGAACAGTCTGTCCTCGATCGGAAACTGGACGTCCTTGAAGTTCCGCCAGTTCTGGACGTTCATGTGTGTGAATCGCATGGGCCCTCCTTCCGTCATGATGGCGGGAGTCTACCGGTGAGTTGTGGCGTGGGAACCGCCGGTAGGCTCGCTGTATGACCAGCAACGCCGCGTCGCCGGCACCGGAGCGGGAACCGGGGGACCATCGGCCTGGGGATCGGCCGGTGCCCACCTCGACCAGCCCCCTCGGGGTGGCCGACTCCCTGACGATCCGCTCCGAGGCCGCGGCGGCCGTGGGCAGCGAGCTGCTGGCCGGCGGGATGGCCTCGTACCGGGTGAAGGTGGCCATGAGCCGCACCGCCCGCGCGCTGGGGCTGGACTCGTTCACCTCGATCGTCACCTACACCGACATCACGGCCACTGCCACGCTGAACGGTCGCTACCGCACCCGGATCACGCAGCCCGGGCACGTGGGCGTGGACGTGGACCACCTGTACCGCACCCAGCGCATGGTCGAGACGCTCCCGGAGCGCGGCACCTCCGCGGCCGATGTGTTCGAGGCACTGGCCAGGATCAAGGCACGGCGCCCCCTGTACTCGCGCCCGGTCAACGCGCTGGCGGCCGGCATCGCCTGTGCAGCCTTCGCCTTCCTGAACCAGGCCGGCCCTATCGAGATCCTCGCCGTGCTGATCGCAGCCACCCTGGGGCAGGCCGTGCGCCGGGTGTTCCAGCTGCGGCAGTGGAACCACCTGCTGATCACCGTGATCGCGGCCGTGGTCACCGCCTGCCTGTACCTGACGATGGTCGGGGTCCCGGTGGGCCTGGGCTGGATCCCCCCGGGCAACCTCGGCGGGTACATGGCCGCCGTGCTGTTCCTGGTTCCGGGTTTCCCCATGATCACCGGGGTGCTGGACCTGGTGCGCTCCGACTTCTCGGCCGGCATGGCTCGATTGACCTACTCGGGGATGATCATCCTGGGGGCGGCCGCAGCGATCTGGACGGTGAGCATCGCCGCCGGCGTCGACGCCCAGCCAGCGACGCCCCTGGGCCTGCCGTTCGCACTGGAGCTTCCGCTGCGGGCCCTGGCCACGTTCCTGGGCGTGCTCGGCTTCGCGATCATCTTCAACTCCCCCTGGAAGATCGCGGTGGCTGCGGCTGCGGTGTCCACCGTGGCCAACTCGCTGCGCTTCCTGATGACCGAGGGCGGGGTCCCGGTGCAGCTGGCCACTCTCGCAGCGACCGTGCTGGTGGGCGTGACCGCCTACGTGATCGCGCGGATCAAGCACGTGCCGCGGATCTCGATCTCGGTGCCGGCCGTGGTGATCATGATCCCCGGCTATGCGATGTACACCGGGTTCACGATGCTGAACGCCGGGGAGCTGGCCGAGAGCGTGCTGCTGCTGCAGGAAGCGGTGCAGACGGTGCTGGCGGCGGCCTTCGGTCTGGCCCTGGCGCACCTGGCCACCTCACCCGCCTGGCGTCGCGTGCACCAGCCCACCTGAGGGCTGCCGGAGCCGTGCCAGTCCCGCAGGAGCGGGTGAGCGCGGCGCTGCGCGGCGTCGGTGAGCGGTGGGTCAGAAGATCGCCCGCATCACCAGCACCGCCACGGCGCCGATGCCTGCAGCGGCGGGCAGGGTGATGATCCAGGCCAGGAAGATGGGTCGCATCAGCTTCCAGTTCGCCGCCCGGTTCACGATACCCACGCCCAGCACGGCACCGATCAGGATGTGGGTCGAGGAGACCGGCAGTCCCAGCACCGAGGCCAGCAGCACGGTGGCGGCCGCGGCCAGCTCGGCGGCGAACCCCGAGGAGGGGTGCATCGTGGTGAGCCCGGATCCGACGGTCTGGATCACCTTGCGGCCCACGAACCACAGGCCGGAGACCAGCGCGATCCCGAAGGCGACGAGCACTGCCATGGGCACCGCCGCCTCCTGGGACACGGTTCCGGTGCGCAGCACGTCGAGCACCGCGGCGAACGGACCCACGGCGTTGGCGATGTCGTTCGCACCGTGGCTGAAGGCGAAGGCGCAGGCGGTGAAGACCTGCAGCCAGCTGAACATGATGAAGGTGGCCTGCGAGATGGTCTGCGTGCGCAGGGCGCGCGCGAAGACGCGGGTGCCGATCCATACGGCGACCGCCAGCATGGTCAGCAGGACCGCGCCGCCCCAGGGAGTGATGTCCAGGCCCACGTTCTTCAGCCCCTTGAACATCAGCATGGAGGCGATCACCACCGCGGCTCCCGCGGCCAGCGGCGGGACCCTCTTCTCCAGTGCGTGGTAGGCCGCCTTGCGCTCCACGTTGCGGGCGGCCTTGCGCTGCTTCTTGGTCAGCTGCTCGGCCCGCTCCACCAGTTCCGCCCCGGGGCTGCCCGGGCTCCGGTCCAGCTCCGCGGACTCGGCGAACGCCGTCTGCTGCAGCTCGGTGAGGCGCTCGTAGCCGGGCACGTGGCGGGCCTGCTCCGGATCGTCCGCATCGTCCTCGTCGTCGCCGTCGTCGAACCCCCGTGAGCCGAGCGCGATCGCACGCGCGGCCGGCGCGAGGATGCGCCGCTTGATGGCGCCGAACAGCAGGAACGCGGCGACCCCACCGAGCACGGGGGAGAGCACCCAGGAGATGGCGATCTGCCCGATCTCACCCCACTGCACCATCGCCAGCCCGCCGGTCCCGGTCACCAGACCGGTGGTCACCGCGGCACCGACGATGCCGCCGATGATCGCGTGGGTGGTCGAGACCGGCCAGCCCATCCGGGTGGCCAGCAGCAGCCATACCGCTGCACCCAGCAGTGCGGACATCATGATGTAGGTGAAGGCGGGCGCGTCGACCTGCATCTGGTCCAGATCGACGATGCCGCTGCGCACGGTCTCGGTGACAGACCCACCGGCGAGCACCGCACCGGAGACCTCGAACACGGCCGCCACCACCAGGGCCTGTTTCATGGTCAGGGTGCCGGCACCCACGCTGGTGCCGAAGGAGTTGGCCACATCGTTGCCGCCGATGTTGAAGGCCATGAACAGGCCGAAGGCGAGTGCCAGGACCAGGAGGAGGGCGTTGACATGGGTGCCCGCGTAGGCGAACGCCCAGATCGTGAAGGCCCCGGCCGTCGCGAGGGTCATCAGCCCGGCACCCAGGTGCCAGTTCCGGTCCGGACCGAGCATGCCGACCGGCGCCGGGGTGTGCCTGGCGGAACCGACCGGGTCATCGGTGGAGGTCGGCTCGTGGATGCGTCGCATCGTCGTGGTTCCCGAGTGTGGAGGGGGCAGGATCCGGGAGCGATTCGAGCATCCGACTTCCCGGCAAGGACCCGCTCACTCTAGGACGTCAACCGGTGCTTGGTGAACTTCGGGTGAATTCCGAGGGTGACGTCAGGTCAGCCTGCCGGTGACCCGCGCAACCGGGCCGACGGGAGACCTCGGCAGGGGATCACCGCTCGTTGGAGGAGGGCTCCTGCGGGGACGTCGTGGCGGGGGCCAGCTCTGCCGCCTGCTCGTGCTCGAAGCCGATCAGCCACAGCAGGCCGAAGCGGTCCCTGACCTGCCCGTCGGAGGCGCCCCAGGGTCGACGCTGGAGCTGCTCGACCACCGTTCCCTCCGACGCCAGACGCGCGAACCAGCGTCGCAGCACCGAGGGGTCGGCAGTGTCCAGCAGGGAGAACATCAGCCCGTCGGTGCGCAGCTCGTGGCGCTTCTCGGTGGCATCGGCGGCGTAGAGCGAGACCGGGCCGGTGAGGATCCCGTGGGCGATCGCCGAACCGGGGCCGTCCTCCCGCTGGAAGTCCGCGAAGGTGTGCAGTTCGAGCTCCCCGCCGAACACCTCGGCGTAGAACTCCAGCGCCTGGCGCGCGGTGCCGGGGAAGTGGAGGTACGGGGTGGGAGAGGTCATGGGCCGACTGTAGACCGGCGCTTGGGCACGTGTCCGGAACCACGCCCCGTGGGGCCCTGCCATCGCGGGGGCGTGGGTAGCATCGATCCATGACGAGCGCGGACCCCTTCGGTTTCATCGGCCTGACCTACGACGACGTGCTGCTGCTGCCCGGCGAGACGGACGTGATCCCCTCCGAGGTGAACACCACCTCCCGCCTGACCAGGGAGATCTCCCTGCGGGTGCCGCTGGCGAGCGCCGCCATGGACACCGTGACCGAGTCGCGGATGGCGATCGCCATGGCCCGCCACGGCGGCATCGGCATCCTGCACCGCAACCTCTCCATCGAGGACCAGGCCCACCAGGTGGACCTGGTCAAGCGCACCCAGACCGGCCGCATCTCCAACCCGATCACCATCGGCCCCGACGCCACCCTCGAGGACTTCGACTCCCTGTGCGGCCAGTTCCGGGTCTCCGGCCTGCCGGTGGTGGACGAGAAGAACCAGCTGCTGGGCATCTGCACCAACCGCGACCTGCGATTCATCCCCGTGGCCGAATGGCCTACCACCCAGGTGCGGGAGGTGATGACCACCGAGCTGTTCACCGCCCCGGAGGACGTCACCCCCGAGCAGGCCACCGCCCTGCTGCGCAAGAACAAGCGTGAGCGCCTGCCGCTGGTCGCCGCCGATGGCACCCTGCGCGGCCTGATCACGGTGAAGGACTTCGTGAAGTCCGAGCAGTTCCCCGATGCCTCCAAGGACGGGCAGGGGCGCCTGCTGGTCGGCGCCGGCGTGGGCTTCTTCGGCGACTCCATCGACCGTGCGGGTGCGCTGCGCGACGCCGGCGTGGACGTGCTGGTGGTGGACACCGCCAACGGTCACGCACGCCTGGCGCGCGAGATGATCCAGCGCATCAAGTCCGACTCCTACTTCGACGGCGTCCAGGTGATCGGCGGCAACGTCGCCACCCAGGCCGGGGCCCAGGCCCTGGTGGACGCCGGTGTGGATGCGGTGAAGGTGGGCGTGGGACCGGGCTCCATCTGCACCACCCGCGTGGTGGCCGGTGTGGGCGTCCCCCAGATTACCGCCATCCACGAGGCCTCCAAGGCCACCAAGCCCGCCGGTGTACCCCTGATAGGCGACGGTGGCCTGCAGTACTCCGGTGACATCGCCAAGGCCCTGGTGGCCGGAGCGGACTCCGTGATGGTCGGCTCGCTGCTGGCCGGCACCGAGGAATCCCCGGGCGAGGTGGTGCTGGTCAACGGCAAGCAGTACAAGTCCTACCGGGGCATGGGCTCCCTGGGCGCGATGGCCTCGCGCGGCAAGAAGTCCTTCTCCAAGGACCGCTACTTCCAGGCCGACGTCTCCGGCGACGACAAGATCGTGCCCGAGGGCATCGAGGGCCGGGTCGCCTACCGCGGCCCGCTGGGAAGCGTGCTCCACCAGCTGGTGGGCGGCCTGCACCAGTCCATGTTCTACGTGGGCGCGCACACCGTCGCTGAGCTGAAGGACAAGGGGCAGTTCGTGCGGATCACCCCGGCCGGGCTCAAGGAGTCCCACCCTCATGACCTGGCCGCGATCATGGAGGCGCCCAACTACTCCTCCCGCTGAGACCGCAGGGGCGGGGCGCGCCCGCACTGATCCGTGGGGATAACCCCCAGGACTGTGACGCGCGCATTCGTTAACGTCGAGGACCATGAGCACGACGAACACCCCGATGCCCCAGTCCGATCCGCGCCCCGCAGGCGATCCGACTCCGAGCCAGGCCCCCGATCCTGCGCTGAATGCAGCCGGTCCCGCGCCTGGGCAGGGCACGGCCGGTCCCGCGCCCGCACCCGCGCCGAGCACCGACCGACGCACGGTCGCCCCGCGCAACGGCACCCGCTGGGGTCGGATCTCGCTGATCCTCGGCCTGCTCGCCCTGATCGGGGGTATGGGCGTCGCGGCTCTGGTGGGCTTCACCATCGCCCCGCAGGAGGCCGAGGCCGGCCGCTACCTCGGAGACACCCCCGAGGGCTATCAGACCCTGGTGACCGCGGCCTTCGCCTCCTTCATCCTGTGGGGGCTGACGGCGCTCGCGGCCATGGTGACCGGCGTGGTGGCGCTGGTGCGGCGGGAGCGGCCCGGCCGCGCCATCGCCGGCCTGCTGATCGCCTTTGTCGCACCTGCGCTCTGGTTCGGGGCGTTCGCGATCCCGGCCCTGATCATCGCCTCGACGATCAGCTGACCGGTCCGCGCCGGGTCCCGGTGCCCGGCGAGCCAGGTTCCTCCCCGCCGCTCTGCCGTCCACAGCGGACCGGGATGTCGGCCCTGGCGCCTACCCTGGATCCATGACCGCACTCGCCCCTGCCGCCTCTTGGACCCAGCGCCCGCTGCTCGGCTTCGACACCGAGACCACCGGCACCGACGTCGGCCGGGATCGCATCGTCACCGTGGCCCTGGTGCACTCGGTGGCTCCCGGCAGGCTGGGGGAGACGGTCGCGACCTGGCTCATCGATCCGGAGATGGAGATCCCCGAGGGGGCGCAGAAGGTGCACGGCATCAGCACCGAGCACGCCCGCATGCACGGAATGAAGTCCGCCGAGGCCCTCGACGAGGTCGCCACGATGCTGGCCGACGCCCTCGCCCTGGACGTCCCCATCGTGGCCTTCAACGGCAGCTTCGACCTGGCGATCCTGGAGAACGAGCTGCGCCGCCTGGGGTTGCCCACCCTCACCGATCGCGTGGGCCATGTGATCGCCCCGGTGATCGATCCTCTGGTGGTGGATCGTGGTGTGGACCGCTACCGCAAGGGAAAGCGAACCCTCACGGATCTGCTGGCGCACTACGGGATCCAGCAGGACGGCAGGCTCCACACCGCGGATGTGGACGTCTCCGCCACCTTGGACGTGCTGCGGGCCATCGTCGCCGCGCACCCTCAGGTGGGGGTCTCCAGCCTGGAAGATCTGCATCAGCAGCAGATCAGCTGGCACCGCTCCTGGGCGGAGAACTTCAACGAGTTCCTCAGGAAGAAGGGTCGGGCCCCGGACGTGAACCTCGACTGGCCTCTCTGACGGACTGCTTCCCGTCCAGGGCGGACCGCACGCCGGGTCCAGCCCTCAGGGCTGAGGCTGACCGGGTGGTGTCACCTCGTCGAGGATTGCGGAGAGCATCTCCCTCAGGGTCGACGCCGAGACCGCAGCCATTGGCAGAGTCTGGGAATCCTCCGGGCCGTCCTCATCGAAGGCGCCTGCATCGATGAGGTGCACAGCGTCACCGGTGGCGTACACGTAGGCTGCGTAGCCGCCGCCAGGGTGCATCGCAGTGAACGTGGTGGCCACGCGGGTATCGGGAAGCACGAACCCCGGTGTCAGCTCGGAGCGGTTCATCATCTGCTCTTCGCCGTCCTCCGAAGCGGCGTTGAACGGGTCAGCATAGGTGGCCAGCCGGTCAGCGATCGCATCGCGTCGCAGCAGGCTGAACAGATGCAGGCCGTCGGTCGTGACGAACTCTTCCAGCGCCGTGCCGTCGGGCGTGAAATACAGAGAGTTCGTCGTGGTTCCGTCCTCAAGCACCCGCGTCGCAGTGAGGAAACCGGCGGCCGACCGGCGCAGCAGGAACACGCCGGCCAGAACAGGGCTGAGCTGCATGGTGCGCTTCGAGGGGTCGCCGTCCCCTTCGAGCACGGCACCCTCGTCGTCCCGTGCTTCAGGGTCCAGGGTGACCATGCCGCGGGCAGCCAAGGAGCGAGTCGCGGAGGCCACGGCCGAGCGCTGGTCGATGCCCTCGTTCGAGAGGTAGGGGCTCCCCACCAGTTCGAGGGACTGCGTGCCATCGACCCCCGCGATCTCTTCATCGGTGAGCATGATGAAAGTCGTCTGCTCTTCACTCTCCGGCATCTGCTGAAGCAGAAACCGGACAGAGCTGACATCGCGCTCCGTGATCAGCGAGGTGGGGCCGAGCGTAGAGGGGGGCATCAAGAACTCCTCGGGGCTGACGGGTGAGACGGAGACAGCGCCACTTTAACCGGCAGGGGCGGGGTCATCCGGTTCGCTGAGGCGGTGGGGGAGGACCGGTGGGCCGGTATCGATGTCGCGAGGGTCTCAGAATCCGCTCCAGCCGAAATAGTCCTTCGCAATGTCCAATCCGGCAGCGCCGAGGCTGAGTGCAGTCCCCCCGACCATCAACGGCACGCCGGCAACTGCTCCAACACCGGTTGCGGAGGCCGCTGCACCAGCCAGGACCATACCGCCGCCTACGGCTGTCATGCCGCCGGTGACCTGCTTCTGCCGATCCCCATCGCGGAAGCCCTCGTACGCCTCGAAGCCGCCGAGCCCCACGTCCAACCACGGTGCCGCCTTGCCGGCGAGGCGGAATGCGGGATTGCTCAGGAAGTGGGAGGCCTTGCCTGCGAAGCCCTGGGCGAAATCATCGATGAACCCGAACGCTTGCCGGTTGAAGAACCCGGTAGGGATGTTGAAGTTGCCTAGGACCTTCTCCGTCAGCTTGCTGAACTCCTTGCCCCAGTTGAACACTTTCGACTGGGCGAGCAGGTTCGCATCCAGGAGATGGCCGATCTGCTTCATTGCATCCGGGTCCGTCAGCGCGCGCATCCAGGACGGAACAGCCCGGGAGACGTCGAAGAGCTTCTTGCCCTTGTTCCACAGCTTCTGGAAGTCGGACCAGGTCTTGGTCGGGTTGGTCAACCACTCGGGGAGTCCACCCCCACCGCTGCCGTTTCCGGTACTGCCGTTGTCGGTACCTGTGCCGGAGTCCGCGCCGGAAGCGGCGTCCTGCTCCTCGGCGTGATCGGTCACGGTGATGCCGCAGCCCTGCACATCGGCGCTGACCTGGTCCAGCCGGGGCCGGATGTCAGTCTGGTACCTGGTGCGGAATTCATCGGCATCGTGGCCGACCCACATCTGCTCATTGAGCACAACTGCGTCGAGGTGGGAGCCCATCTCCGCGAGCAGTGTGCTCTTTCGTGTGGCCAATTCGCTGTATTGGCGCATCTGTTCTGTATCGCCACCGATGAAGGGCATGGCCGTTTCCTTGGGATGAGGGAGGCGCACGCCTGGCTCGGAGGCCGGGGCGCAGCCTGACGTTGCTGGATTCAGGTGCGACAGTACGGTGAGAGGGCTGATCGGGGCCATGGGGAGAAGTCCCCATGGGCATCGATCGAGAGCCGGGCTCCGCACATCGGATCATGTCTATGCTGGCGATATGGACAGTCGCTTTCGCGAGTACCAGGACGCGATCTCCAGCACGGCGAGCAGTCCTGCTGAGCAGAGCCTCGCACAGCTGATGAGGGAGGACGGCATCGCCGACTTCGAGGTCTGGACTTCGCGTGCGGTCCTTGAGGAGGACGAGCGGGTGGTGGCCGCTGCTGTTGGACAGGTCGCGACGGAGGATCCCCCGGTGCTGCTGGTCACTGATCGCCGCGTGCTCTGGACGGCGCAGGGGCTGATCCGCTGGAAGGTCAGACGTGAGATCTCTCGGTCGCAGATCCGGGCGGTGGAGATCACTGCCGGAGGGCTGATGGCTCCGCCACGGGTCCGGTTTGCGCCGGTGAGGGAGAAGGACCTCGTGTTCAAGCTTCGCGCTGGCGCTGATGAGGTGGCGAGGCTGCGCGAGCGGATGCGCCGCAGCTTCGGGCCCGTGTACCGCGAGAGCTGATGGCAGATCGGAGGGCCGCTCGTCCCCAGTCATGGTCGAGGTGTGGTGCCTGGCAGATCAGCCGGCGTCACTCCTGGGCGGAGAACGTCGACGAGTTCCTCAGGAAGAAGGTCGGACCCCGGATGTGAATCTCGACTGGCCTCTCTGATGCGGACCAGGGGGTCTGCGAGCCGGCGCTCCCGCTCCTCCTTCTGAACCCGCTCGTGGCGCTGGGTGTGTCCCTCCCACGCGCGCCCGATCCAGTTCGCCAGGGCCAGTGCCGCGATGCTGCCGGCCGCCCCCACAGCCACCAGCGTCGTGCCCGGCTCGAGGCCGGACAGCTTCCCGTCCAGATCGGACCACACGCCCAGCGCGCCCATCAGCAGCAGTGAGCCACCGACGCCCGTCACCCACGTGCCGTGCATCGAATGCTCACTCATCACGCGCCTCGACGGGATGCCACCCTGCCGGCTCACGTCCCATCGGGACGCCATGACGGCCAGCTGCATCAGGCGCAGCAGCGAGTACCCACCGGCCAGCAGCGCCAGGGCGAGCAGCAGCGGCACCAGGTACCCGGGGGTGCGAGCCTCCGGGGCCGTGCCGAAGGCCTCCGCCGCAGCGGGAACGGCCAGCACCAGCCCCGCCAGCGACGGCACCGCCGCCCACACGGGGGAGAACGGGCCCAGTAGTGCGTGCCCGGGGCCCGTCGCCTCCCAGCCTGCGAGGTCCCTCCGGTTGAGTGCCGGACGTCGGTCGTCCGCCTTGGCTCGGTCGCTACGGTCCATGGAGCAACGGTAGTGGTTCACGAGCCGATCACTCGTTCTGGCGGGCCTGCCTGTTGTCCACTTCGTCCAGCGCCTCGGGCAGGATCATGGTGAAGTCGCGGGGCTGGCACAGCGGTCGGCGATCTGGTCCCGCACACGATCGGTGCCGGTCAGGTCACCCGAGTCCCCGACGCCGCGGGCATCGAACGTGATCACCCTGGAGCGTGCGCGAAGCTGCGCGACGTGGCGGTCCCACATACGTCGACCCGTGCTGATGGCATGGATCAGGACGACCGCTGGTCCGTCACCGCTCACCTCGTAGCAGACCGACGTGCCCGGGCGCTGCAGGATCATCGGTGTCCTCCGCCTGTGAGCTCGCCCGGCGCAGGGCGAGGTGCGACCACCGACGGCAGATCTTCTCCCATGGCTTCCGTCATCGCCTCGATCAGCGCAGCGAAGGCCCTCTTCCCGGCCTCGACGTCGCCGGACGCGCACTCGTACGAATCAGTGATCATCGAGCTGATCGCCTGCAGGGTGTCCGCCAGCGGAGGCGAGCCCTCGCTTCGCAAGAGAGGCTCGGACAGCAGCGGGCCGACCATCAGTGTGCTGAGGGTGTGGCTGATCGCGGCGGGCCGTCGATCCGCCCGGATGAGCCCGGCGGCCTGCATCTGCTCGATGAACTCGGCGCCCAGCAGCACGCGGGGCCGGTAGTGACCCGGACCGCGACCGTGGAGCAGTCCCGTCAGTGCCCCGCTGGTGTCCGTGTAGAGCGAGCGCAGGAACGCGCGGTGCAGCAGCGCATGCACGCTGTGGTGGTAGATGCGGGAGAGCCGTCCTCCCGCTGGGTCCTGCGCCACACGCGCCGCGGCGTCGGCGAGGTAGGCGCTGAACTCGTGGCGCACCACCTCGTCGAACAGGGCGTCCTTGGACGAGAACTCCAGATAGAAGGACCCCTTGGAGACACCCGCGGCGCGGGTCACGTCCGCGACGCTCGTCTTGCGGACGCCGTGCTGGACGAAGAGTTGTGCAGCGGCCTCCAGCAGCTGTTCGCGTCGGTCCTTCATGCCGTGCTTCCTGCGGGATAGTGCTCGGTCAAAAACTCCAGCAGCACCTGGTTGAAGCGCGCTGGGTTGTCCTGGTTCGCGTTGTGCGAGGCATCGGGGATCACCTCGTAACGCGAATGCGGGTCACGTGCGGCCCATGCCGGCATCGTGCGAGCGACGTTGCCCGTCCTGTCGTGTTCGCCGTGGGTGAACAGCAGCGGCACCTCGATCAGGTAGTTGGGACGGGGCCGGATCGCGCGTGTCACAGCCCCCCACACATGCAGGAACTCGCGTTTGGACAACTGGCCGATGGCATCGACCGCATACTCCTGGACGTTTCGCGTGCGTGCAGTGGAGCGAGCGAAGGTTCGTTGGAGGAACCCCCACGGCCATGGGACGAACCACAACGTCGACGTGTGCAGAGCCCACTGCTCCCAGCGGGGTATCGGCATCGTCGTGCAGGTGGATCCGATGATGACCACGGCACTGAAGACGCCCGGCCGGCGCAGCACCATCTCCTGTGCCACAATCCCGCCCAGTGACTGGCCGCCCACGCAGATCGGTTCGTCGACTCCTATGTGCTCCAGCAATGCGAACAGGTCCTCGGCCATGTCGCCGATCGTGATCGGGGTGCGGCCCAACGGCTTCGATATGCCGTGTCCTCGCACGTCCCAGGTCAGCACTCGGTACCCGGCGTCCGTGAGCGCGGGGATCTGCGGATCGAACATGCGGTGATCCATGGTGGCCCCATGCGTGAGGGCGATCAGGGGTGCGCCGTCGGGCCCGTGGACCCAGGCGTGCAGGCGAGACCCTGCGCGCTCCACGGTCACCGAGTGTGCTCGGCTGCGATCGTCGTCATTCACGGGCCCGGCTCCTTGTCCGTCGAGGCCTTCCAGCACCACCAGTTTGACCGGAATGACGATTCTGGTCAAACAGTCAGAACTCGTGGTCGTCACCACGCGTGCCGTGTCGCGTTCCTCGCGCGCCGACCTGCACCAGCAGCACATCGCCCGGCGGCGCGAGCAGGGGGCGGTTCGGCTGTGAGATTTCGAAGCGTCGATAGACTGGCATGGTGATGAGCGAGATCGAGATCGGCCGCAACAAGCGGGGACGACGCAGCTACAGCCTCGACGACGTGGCGGTGGTGCCCTCCCGCCGCACCCGTGACCCCGAGGACGTCTCCACGGCGTGGCAGATGGACGCCTACCACTTCGACATCCCCATCTTCGGTGCCCCCATGGACTCCGCCATGTCCCCGGCCACCGCGATCGCCCTGGGCAAGCTCGGCGGCCTGGGCGTGCTGGACCTCGAGGGCCTGTGGACCCGCTACGAGGACCCCACCCGCTACTACGACCGCATCGCCGCCGCCTCGGACGACGACGTGGTGGCCCTGATGCGCGAGATCTACGCCGAACCGGTCAAGGCGGAGCTGATCCGCGACCGGATCCGCGAACTGCGAGACGCGGGCGTGACCGCCGCCGGCTCCCTGTCGCCCCAGCGCACCCAGGAGCACTGGAGGACGGTCGTCGACGCCGGTGTGGACCTGTTCTTCATCCGCGGCACCACGGTCTCGGCCGAGCACGTCTCCTCCGGGCGCGAACCGCTGAACCTCAAGAGGTTCATCTACGAGCTGGACGTCCCCGTGATCGTGGGCGGCTGCGCCACCTACACCGCGGCCCTGCACCTGATGCGCACGGGCGCTGCCGGTGTGCTGGTCGGCTTCGGCGGTGGGGCCTCCCACACCACTCGCGAGACCCTCGGCATCTCGGTGCCGCTGGCCAGCGCCGTGGCCGACGTGGCCGGTGCTCGCCGCGACTACCTGGACGAGTCCGGTGGCCGCTACGTGCATGTCATCGCCGACGGCGGCCTGGGCCGCTCCGGGGACCTGGTCAAGGCCATCGCCTGCGGGGCCGACGGCCTGATGGTCGGTGCGGCCCTGGCTCGCGCCGAGGAGGCTCCTGGGCGCGGCTACCACTGGGGAAGCGAGGCCCACCATCCCACGCTCACGCGCGGCCACCGCGTGGCCGTGGGCACGGCCGGCCCGCTCGAGCAGATCCTGTTCGGCCCGTCGGTCGCCGCCGACGGCACCACCAACATGGTGGGAGCTCTGCGGCACGCCATGGCCACCACCGGCTACCTCGATCTCAAGGAGTTCCAGCGGGTCGAGGTCGTCACCACCGTCTGAGCTCGAAACGAGGCAGAGCAATGGAGGGGTTCCAGATCCTTTCGGTGCGGCTCGGCCTGGTCTGGGCGGTGGCGGCCGGCGTGCACAAGAAGATCCAGGCGGAGCAGGAGGCCACCCGTCGCCGCCGCATGCTGGGCAGGACCCGGCCGGATGGCGGACAGATGCTCGGCGAGCACTGAACCGCGACCACCAGATCATCGGCCCTCCCTTCCCGGCCACGAACCACCAGGAGCACCCGTGCAGCACGACATCACCCTCGCCCATGGCTCGGTGCGCCTGCGCCCGCTGCAGCCGGACGACGCTCCCGCGCTCCGCGCCATCGTCGACCAGGAGATCTGGTCGGGGATGAGCGTGCCGCTACCACGCACGGATCAGGAGATGGCCCAGCACCTTCTCGAGCTGGTCTCCCGCCCGGCGCTGTACGGCTTCGCCGTGGAGCACGAGGGCACCGTCGTCGGCCGGACCACGCTGTACGACCTGGTGCCGCGCCTGCGGGTCGAGATCGGCAACACACACTACGCGCGGGAGCTGTGGGGCGGCGCGCTGAATCCCACGGTGAAGCTGCTGTTGCTGGACCATGCCTTCGACACCCTTGACGTCGGCCGCGTGGCTCTGCGCTGCGACAGCCGCAACGAGCGCTCGCGCCGGGCGATCCTACGACTGGGAGCGACCTACGAGGGCACGCTGCGCAGGTTCCGCACTGCCGCCGACGGCACCATCGCCGACGCGGCGTACTTCAGCATCCTGCGGGAGGAGTACCCGGGGATCCGCACCGGGCTGCTGTCGCGCATCGAACGCTGATCGCCCGGCTGCCGTCGCCCACCGGCGCGCACCGCCCGCTCAACGCTGGCTGGTGGAGCGCACCAGGGCGATGATGCCCCAGATCAAGAGAACCAGCGCCGCTGTCCCTCTCGACCTCGATGTCGGCGCCCTCCACCTCACAGGTGACGGTGCTGACAGAATCTGCGGGGACACCGAGATAGTTGACGCCCATGCCGTCGGTATGCTGGCGCAGCGAGGTCGCCGAGGACCAGCTGTGGGAGTCCGCGTAGCGGTGGGCCGTGGCAGATCGCGCAGCAGCCGTCTCGTAGTGATCAGAGAGCGGCGGCGACCTCCGCAGCCTGCTGGGCGATCGCCAGCTCCTCATCCGTGGGGACCACCAGCACCGTCACGGCGCTCTCGGGGGTCGAGATCACGCGCAGCTGCTTGGAGCGCTCGCGGTTCTTCTCCAGGTCCAGTTCGATGCCGAAGCCCTCGAGGTCGGCCAGGGCCTGCTCGCGCACTTGCCACACGTTCTCGCCGATGCCGGCGGTGAAGGCGATGGTGTCCACGCCGCCCAGCACGAAGGCGTAGGAGCCGATGTACTTGCGCAGGCGGTGCACGTACACGTCCAGTGCCAGCCTCGCGGTCTCGTCACCCGCGTCGACCGCCGCGGTGATGTCGCGGAAGTCGCTCATGCCGCACAGCCCCAGCATGCCGGAGCGCTTGTTGAGGATGGTGTCGATCTCGTCGGCGCTCAGGCCCGCCTGGCGGTGCAGGTGGATGTACACGGAGGGGTCGATGTCACCGGTGCGGGTGCCCATCACCAGTCCCTCCAGCGGGGTCAGGCCCATCGAGGTGTCCTGCGGGACACCACCGCGGATGGCGGAGGCGGAGGCCCCGTTGCCCAGGTGCAGCACGATCTGCCGCAGGTCGGAGACGTCCTTGCCCTGCTCGGCCAGGTACGCGGAGACCGTCTCGGAGACGTACCGGTGGCTGGTGCCGTGGGCGCCGTAGCGGCGCACCCTGTACTGCTGGGCGAAGTCCTTGGCCAGCGCGTAGGTGGCCGCGGAATCGGGCAGTGCGGTGAAGAACGAGGTGTCGAACACGACCACGTGGGGGACCTCGGGCAGCAGCTTGCGCGCACCGTCGATGCCGTCCACCGCCGCGTAGTTGTGCAGCGGGGCCAGGCGGCCCAGCTCGTACACGTCCTGGCGGACGTCGTCATCGACCAGGGTGGGGCCGTCGAAGCGCGCACCGCCCTGCACCACGCGGTGACCCACGGCCATGATGCGATCGTCCGTGAGGGACAGTCCCACCTCGCCGAACAGCTGCTCCACGATCCTCATCGCCTCCACGTGGTCCGGGACCGGACCGGCGAAGGTGGACTCCTGCTCCCCGGCGGTGATGCGCGCAGCGCCCATGTCCAGGCCGATCCGCTCCACGATCCCGGTGGCGTCCACGGTGCCATCGGCAGGGGAGAGCAGCTGGAACTTCAGGGACGAGGAGCCGGAGTTGATCACGAGGACGCGGGGATCGGCGGGCGTGGCGTTCATGGGGTGGTGTCTCCTGGTCTGTGGGAGGTCGGTGTCGGTCGGGGCGCGGCCGGGGGCACCGACGATGGTGTCGGCACACCTGCGCGGGGCCCGAGGGCGACAGTGGATGGCCGCCCGGTGGCGGGTCAGTGTGCAGCGGTGGACTCGGCCTGCGCCTGGATGGCGGTGATGACCACGGTGTTGATGATGTCGTCCACCAGCGCGCCGCGGGAGAGGTCGTTGACCGGCTTGTTCAGGCCCTGCAGCACCGGGCCGATGGCGATCGCCCCGGCGGAGCGCTGCACGGCCTTGTAGGTGTTGTTGCCGGTGTTGAGGTCCGGGAAGACGAACACGGTGGCACGGCCGGCCACGGAGGACTCGGGCAGCTTGGTCTTGGCGACCGAGACGTCCACCGCGGCGTCGTACTGGATGGGGCCCTCGACGTCGAGCTCGGGGTTCTCCCCGCGCACGATCTCGGTGGCCTCGCGCACCTTGTCCACGTCGGCGCCGGTCCCGGAGGTGCCGGTGGAGTAGGAGAGCATCGCGACCCTCGGGTCGATGCCGAACTGCTCCGCGGTGGCGGCGGACTGGACCGCGATGTCGGCCAGCTGCTCGGCGGTGGGGTCAGGGTTCACCGCGCAGTCGCCGTACACCAGCACCCGGTCGTGCAGGGCCATCAGGAACACGGAGGAGACGATCTTCGCGCCCGGCTTGGTCTTGATGATCTCGAAGGAGGGGCGGATCGTGTGGGCGGTGGAATGGACCGCCCCGGAGACCATGCCGTCGGCCTCGCCCATCTGCACCATCATGGTGCCGAAGTAGGAGACGTCCTGCACCTTCTCGCGGGCCTGCTCGATGGTCACGCCCTTCTTGGCGCGCAGGCGTGCGTACTCCGCGGAGTACTTCTCCAGCAGCTCCGGATCCTGGGGGGAGACCACGCGGGCTTCGGAGATGTCGTGGCCCAGCTGGGAGGCCTTGGCCCGGATCGCGTTCTCGTCGCCCAGCAGGATCAGATCCGCCACGCCGCGGGCCAGGATCGCCTCGGCGGCGGCGAGGATGCGGGGCTCATCGCCCTCGGGCAGCACGATCCGCTTCTTCTCGCCGCGGGCACGGGCCAGCAGCTCGAACTCGAACATCATCGGGGTGACCACTTCGCTGCGGTTGACCTCGAGGGCCTTCAGCAGGGTGGGCGTGGGCAGGTGCTCGGCCACGGCACGGCGGGCGGCGTCCAGCTTCTGCGGGCTGCTGGCCTGGAGGCGGCCACGGGTCTTGGCCACCTGCACGGCGGTCTCGAAGGTGGACAGGTCGGTGGCGATCACCGGGAGGTCCTGCTGGACGCCGCTGAGCAGCCGCGTGACCTCCTCCGGGATCTCGTAGCCCCCGGTCAGCACGATCGAGGACAGCGAGGGGAACGTGCCCGACTGCTGAGCCATCAGTAGCCCGGGCAGCAGGTCGAACCGGTCGCCGGGGGCGACGACGGTGCAGTTCTCCGTGAGGCGGTTCAGCACGTTGGGCAGGCTCATCGCGGCCACCACGGTGCCGATGGCCACGCGCCCCAACCACTCGGGGTTGCCCTGCAGCAGGCTGCCGCCGACGGCCTCCTTGAGCTCCCCCACGGTGGGGGCCATGATGACCGGGCTCTCCGGGATCACCGCGACGATGCCGCCCTGGGCCTTCGCGGCCACGGTCTCGTGGATCTGCGTGAGCGAGTCGGGATCCGCACGGTTGACCACCACGGCGATCGGCGGGGCGTGGTGCCCGGCGAACTCGCCCAGGGACACCGAGGCGAGCGCCCCGATCTGCTCGGGGCTGCGGTCCAGCCCGGACAGCACCAGCACCACGGAGGCACCCAGGTTCGCCGCGACCTCCGCGTTGAAGGAGAGCTCGGCAGGGTTGGCCAGGTCGTCGTAGTCCGAGCCCAGCACGACGAGCATCGAGTAGCGCTCGGCGAGCTCGCGGTAGTGGCGCAGGATCTGCTCGTGCGCCTTGTCCGGGTCCGAGAGCATCAGCTGGTAGTCCACGCCGATGGCGTCCTCGTACGACTGGTCCACGGCGGGATGCCGGGTCAGCAGGTCGACCGCGTAGTCACGCGCCCGATCGGCCTTGACGACCGGTCGGAACACCCCGACGCGGTCGGACTGGGATGCGAGGGCTTCGAGAAGACCGAAAGCCACCATCGACTTCCCTGTCATTCCCTCCGGGCTGGCGACATAGACACTCTGCGACACGCTCCCCACAATACGGTGGGGGAGCCCACGACGGCAGGCCCGAAGTCCTGCTGCCCACAGCGGTGACGGCTCTCATGCTGCCCCCCGCACCTGGGCAGATGCCATCCGTGCACGCCTAATCCCCAGCTGACGCTCCTACCATGGGGTCATGCTGCGCACCGCTCTTCGCCCCCGCCTGCTGGGCCTGCTCGCCCTCATGGTGGCGGCGACGGTGGGGTGCGGACTGCTGGCCTCCTGGCAGTGGGACCGTGCCCACCGTGCCCTGACCAGCCGCGATGATGCCCCCGCTGAGCTGGGGGACGTGCGCGACGTGCTCGAGGTCGGGGGAGCCGTGACCAACGACATCGTGGGCGAGCTGGTCACCGCACAGGGGCGGTTCGATCCCGCCGAGCAGGTGCTGGTGGCTGGGCGGCGCATCGACGGGACCGAGGCCACCGTGGTGGTCACGGCCCTGCACGTCGACCTCGACGACGGCACCACAGCCCGCCTCCCGGTTGCGCGCGGCTGGCTGCCCACCGCAGAGGTCACCGGCGCCGACGGCCACCTCGACCCCTCCCTGGCACCGCCGCCCCCGTCGGGCGAGGTCGCTGTGGCCGGTCGGATCGAGGCCAGCGAGGCCGCCTCCGACGGCATCGAGGGGGGTGTGGCCACGGAGATCGCCACCCCGCAGCTGGTCAACGAATGGGGCGCGCCCATGTACGCCGGGTACGTGGCGCAGACCTCCGAGTCCGCGGGCCTGTCACCGATGCCGGCCGCGCAGTCGGCGTTCTCGCGCGGGCTGGACTGGCAGAACATCGGCTACGCCGCGCAGTGGATCCTGTTCGGGGCCTTCTTCCTGTACCTGTGGGGGCGCTCTGTGCGCACCGCCTACCTGGACGAGCTGGCCGACCAGCGCGAGGCACTCGAACGAGAGCTGGATGGCGGTAGCGTGGGCGGGTCCGATACCGCCCCGGCGACCTCTTCCGCCGCCACCCCGACTGCTGACAAGGACCGATGATCGTGGCCTCCTCCACCCGCCCCCTCGACGAAATGGCCGTGCGGACCTCCTTCGCCCGCTTCCGCATCGCCTCCATCGTGGAGGGCATCGCACTGCTGGTGCTGGTCGCGATCATGGTGATGCGGTACGGGGTGTACGGCGGCGAGGGTCTGTTCACCTCCACCTCCGCCACCTGGGACCAGATCTCCTCGGTGTGGTCCCCGATCCACGGCCTGATCTACATGGTCTACGTGATCCTCGCCTTCGACCTGTGGATGCGGATGCGCTGGGGGCTGCCGCGGATGCTGCTGCTGATGTTCTTCGGTGTGGTCCCGGTGCTGTCCTTCTTCGGGGAGCGCTGGACCCACCAGCAGGTGGAGTCCGATCTCTCCCGCCGCCCCACGCTGCAGGACCAGGAACGCCCTGCCTGACGCCGTAGACTTCTGGGCGTGAGCACAGCTGAGAACACCGATGCCGATCCGGTCCTCGTCGTCGACTTCGGGGCCCAGTACGCGCAGCTGATCGCGCGCCGGGTCCGTGAGGCCGACGTCTACTCCGAGGTCGTCCCGCACACCATGCCGGTGGCGGAGATCCTGGCCCGCAGACCGCTGGCGATCATCCTCTCCGGAGGCCCCAGCTCGGTGTACGAACCCGGAGCCCCGCGCCTGGACCCGGCCCTGTTGGAGGCCGGGGTTCCTGTGCTGGGCCTGTGCTACGGGTTCCAGTCGATGGCCGCCGCACTCGACGGCACCGTCGCCCCCACCGGTGTGCGCGAGTACGGAGCGACGCGCCTGGAGGCCGTCGACGCCGCGTCCCAGCTGCTGGCCGATCAGGACGTCGAGCAGAACGTGTGGATGAGCCACGGCGACTCCGTCACCGCCGCGCCGGAGGGATTCCAGGTGGTGGCCACCTCCGCCGGCAGTCCCGTGGCAGCCTTCGAGCACCCCGAGAAGCGGCTGTACGGCGTGCAGTGGCACCCCGAGGTGGGTCACTCCGACCGCGGCCAGGAAGTGCTGGAGAACTTCCTGTACCGGGGCGCCGGCATCGACCCCACCTGGACCACCGGCAACGTGATCGAGGAGCAGGTCGAGAGGATCCGCGAGCAGGTGGGCGAGGGCACCGCCATCTGTGCGCTCTCCGGCGGCGTGGACTCCGCCGTGGCCGCGGCCCTCGTGCAGCGTGCCATAGGGGACCGCCTCACCTGCGTGTACGTCAACCATGGACTCATGCGGCAGGACGAGTCCGCGCAGATCGAGAAGGCCTTCGGCGAGTCCACCGGTGGGGCGAAGCTCGTGGTGGTCGATGCCGAGGACCAGTTCCTGCAGGCACTGGCCGGGGTCACCGACCCCGAGCAGAAGCGCAAGATCATCGGCCGCGAGTTCATCCGCACCTTCGAGCGCGCCCAGGCCGAGATCCTCCGTGAGCGCGGCCTGGTGGAGGACGAGGCCGGCGGCGGCACCCACACCACCAGCGAGGACGCCACCGCGTTCCTGGTCCAGGGCACCCTGTACCCCGACGTCGTCGAGTCCGGCGGGGGAGAGGGCGCTGCCAACATCAAGAGCCACCACAACGTGGGCGGCCTGCCGGAGGATCTCTCCTTCGAACTCGTCGAGCCGCTGCGCACCCTGTTCAAGGACGAGGTGCGCGCCGTCGGCTCCGAGCTGGGCCTGCCCGACGAGATCGTCTGGCGCCAGCCGTTCCCCGGGCCGGGCCTGGGCATCCGCATCATCGGCGAGGTCACCCGTGAGCGCCTGGACGTCCTGCGGCGAGCCGACGCGATCGCCCGTGCGGAGCTCACCGCTGCCGGTCTGGACCGCGAGATCTGGCAGTGCCCGGTGGTGCTGCTGGCCGATGTGCGCTCCGTGGGCGTGCAGGGCGATGGCCGCACCTACGGCCACCCCATCGTGCTGCGCCCCGTCACCAGCGACGACGCCATGACCGCCGACTGGGCCAAGGTGCCGTACGAGGTGCTGGGCCGCATATCCACCCGCATCACCAATGAGGTGCCCGAGATCAACCGCGTGGTCCTGGACGTGACCAGCAAGCCACCGGGCACCATCGAATGGGAGTGAGCCCCTGCTGAGCCGTCCCGCGGTCGGGATCCGCGGGGGTCGTCGTCGCGCCGTCGGGGCCCTGGCAGCAGGCTCCCGACCGATCGGCGGGGAGGCGCCTTGCCGCGCCGGGTGGCGAAGGGCTACGTTCTGCGGACGTCAGTGAGCGTTCGTCCTCCGTCGACTGCCGCGACGTCGTCGAGTGAGAAGGGCGGACCGATGGCCGAGGCCGAGAGCGACACGATCACGACGCAGGTGCCCTCGAGGCTGGACCGCCTGCCTTGGTCCCGCTTCCACTGGCGCGTGGTGATCGGGCTGGGCAGCGTATGGATCCTCGACGGCCTTGAGGTGACGATGGTCGGCAACGTGGCCGCCCGGCTCACCGAGGACGGCAGCGGTCTGGACATCTCCGCCGGCCAGATCGGCGTGGCCGGTGCCATCTACATCGTCGGCGCCTGCCTCGGTGCGCTCGTCTTCGGCCAGCTCACCGACCGGCTGGGCCGCAAGAAGCTCTTCCTGTGGACGCTCGTGCTCTACCTCGTGGCCACCGTGGCGACGGCCTTCTCCTTCTCCCCTTGGTATTTCTTCCTCTGCCGCTTCCTGACCGGCGCCGGGATCGGCGGCGAGTACGCGGCCGTCAACTCCGCGATCGACGAGTTGATACCCGCGAGGGCGCGGGGGCGGGTGGACCTGATCATCAACGGCTCCTACTGGCTGGGCTCGGCCGCGGGCTCCGCGCTGTCGCTGGTGCTGCTCAGCACGGCGCTGCTGCCCATCGACCTGGGATGGCGACTCGCCTTCGGCTTCGGCGCGGTCCTCGGCATCTGCGTGCTGTTCGTGCGGCGCCACGTGCCGGAGAGCCCTCGCTGGCTGTTCATCCACGGCCGCGAGGAGGAGGCCGAACGGATCGTGCGCGGGATCGAGGAGGGCATCGAGGAGGAACGGGGCGAGGAGCTGCCCCCGGCGGAGGGTTCGCTCACGATCCGTCAGCGCAAGGCGATCCCGTTCCGCGAGATCGCCTCGGTCGCATTCCGCAAGTACCCGCGGCGCTCGATCCTGTGCCTGGCGCTGTTCCTCGGACAGGCGTTCCTCTACAACGGCATCACCTTCAACCTCGGCGTTCTGCTGTCGTCCTTCTACGACGTCGGTGCGTCGCTCACTCCGCTGTTCATCATCTTCTGGGCGCTGTCGAACTTCGCCGGCCCGGTGCTGCTGGGACACTTCTTCGACAGCGTCGGTCGCAAACCGATGATCGCCCTCGCCTACTTCGGCAGCGCCGCGGTGACCCTGCCCCTGGCGTGGGTGTTCCTCAGCCAGACCGGCGGGCTCACCGCCTTCATGATCCTGTTGGTGATCACGTTCTTCCTGGCCTCCTCCGGCGCCAGCGCCGCCTATCTGACGGTGAGCGAGATCTTCCCGATGGAGACGCGGGCGCTCGCGATCGCCTTCTTCTATGCACTCGGGACCGCGGCGGGCGGCATCGCCGGCCCGTTGCTGTTCGGAAGCCTCATCGACACCGGGGAGCGGATGCCGGTGGCCATCGGCTTCCTGATCGCCGCGGCGGTGATGTCCCTCGGCGGCGTCGCCGAGCTGGTGTTCGGCGTCCGCGCGGAGGGGCGGGAGCTCGAGGACCTCGCCGCCCCGCTCACCGCGCAGGAGGATGACGGCCCCGGCGACGGCGAGACCGAGAGGGGCGCAGGAGAGACGGGTGAGCGGGCATGACGCCCCTGGGTTGCCTGGTGTTCGGCCACCGACCGGCCTTCCGCGCCGATGGACGCACGATGCGCTGGGAGTGCGAGCGGGGCTGCGGAGAAGGCGGAGGCACGAAGGACTACGACACCGCAGCCGAGGCCGAGCGCTTCGCTGCGGCCTTCGACCGGCGCGGTGACGCCCGCCTCGGTGAGCACGCCCCGCTGCTGGGCATGTTCCCGTTGCGGCTCTGGCGATGGATGCGCGGGCGCCGCGGGCCCACCGCCTGACCGGCGCCGTGCTGCCCTGTGCGCCGGCGGTCACGCCGAGGGCGGCGGCTCCAGCAGACGCGAGGGGTGCGAGGGCGCGGTCGCATGCCAGGAGTGGGTGCGCTCATAGGTCTCCCATCCCATCGAGGCATAGATCCGGTCGGCGCCGGTGGGGGAGTCCTCGTCCACTTCGAGGTCGACGAACGTCCGCCCGCGCTCGGCGGCGTCGCGCAGCGCGGCCCGCAGCAGGGACTTCGCGATCCCGCGCCCGCGGGCGCTGCGGTGCACTCCGAGGTACTCCAGATACGTGCCCTCGCCGCGGGTCGTGGTGGCCTTGATCGGGGCGGCGACGAGGCCACCCGCCGGCAGCCATCGGCCCTCGCGCTCGATCTCCGCGATCCACCAGTGGTCCCAGTCGGCCTCGTCCGGCGCTTCGATCAGGCGCTGGACGAACTCGGCGAAGGACTCGCGGTAGGAGCCCCAGTGGTCGGCGAACGACTCCTCGAGCATCCGGTGAACGGTGCGGACGTCCTGGGCGACCGGCAGGCCGGACTCGTGACGGTGCACGCGCCGGACCCGGGTGCCCTCCCGCGGGGCGGGCAGCGAGGTCGTCTCCTCGGGGGAGACGGGGCGGCGCATGTGCAGCCAGGAGCGGACCATCTCGTAGCCTGACGCCTCGAGCAGGTGGGCGCGGTCGGTGTCCAGCGCGTTCGCGTCCGTGGTGAGCTTGGTGGCCTCCACGCCGCGGGCGCGGGCGAAGGAGCCGCCCACCTCGACCGCCCAGTCCAGCAGCGAGGCGGCGAGCTCTTCCCGCTCGGGGGCGTCGGCGGCGATGACGAACTGGACGTTCGTGCGCCCGCTCGCGCGGTCCTCGAGAGCGATCCACGCCAGCGGCGGCAGCTCGAGGGTGGGGGAGCCGTCGGCGCCGGCGGGCACGACGACGACCTGGCGTCGTGACCACGACTTCAGCCCCACCATCCGCGAGCGCAGTCCTGCTTCGTCGGCCGCGGCCTCGGGGTCGTAGCGGCGCATCGCGGCCGTGAGCAGCGCGGTCACGGGGGCCACGTCCGAGGCGAGCGGCAGGCGCGTGGCGAGTCGGCCCTCGAGGACGGCGGGCAGCGTGGGTGCGAAGTGGTCGACGAGCAGCATCCGCCCATCTTTTCACGCGGGGACGGGAGGACTTCGGGCATCGGGGACCTGGCGCGGGAGGGGACGGTGCTGCGGGGTGTCGCGATGTGTCGTCGCGCGGGGTGGCGACGGCGCGGGTCAGCGGGCGGGCTCCGCGCCGTCCTGCCCGTCGGCGTGGGGATGGATCGTGCGGATCTCGCCGGTGACGGGCACGGACCCGGCCGCACGCTCGCCGGCGAGCGCCCCGTCGGCGGCGGGGCCGAGCTGCTTGTCGGAGTCCGCGGCCATGTCCTCGGCGCTCTCGACGGTCTCGCGCAGAGGGACCTGCTTCACGAACAGCGAGAGCACGAAGGCGAGCACCACGAAGGGCACAGCGGTGAGGAACACGACGTGCATCGCCTCGCTCATGCCCATGCGGATCGGGTCCACGAGGAAGGCGGGCAGCTGCTCGAGCGCCGCCGGGTCGAGCACCGCGGCCTCGAGGCCGGTGGCGTCGAGATCACCGCCGCCCTGCTGGAGCGCGGCGAGCTGCTCGGCTGGCAGGGCCGAGATCTGGTTCTGGATGGCGGTGCCCATCTGGGACGTCATCACCGTGCCGAGCACGGCGGTGCCGATGGTCGAGCCGAGGTTGCGGAAGAACTGGATCGCGGCCGTGGCGATCCCGAGCTCGCGCCGGGGGACGACGTTCTGGACCACGAGCGTGAACACCTGCATGCACAGGCCCAGGCCCAGGCCGATCACGATCATGGCCAGGGTGAGGTGCCACTGCGAGTCGCCGTACTGCAGGTTCGCCAGCAGCAGGTACCCGCCCACGAGCACGGCGCCGCCGAGCACGAGGAAGATCTTGTAGGTGCCGAGGCGCGTGATCAGCAGACCCACCACGATCGAGGTGAGGATCATCGCGACCGACAGCGGGATCAGGATCGCGCCGGAGTTGGTGGCGGAGACGCCCATGACGCCCTGCGCGTAGACCGGGATGTAGATGATCGCGCCGAACATCGCCACCGCGATCGCGAAGGAGGCCGCGACGGAGAGCGCGACGATCGGACGCAGCAGCAGGTGCATGGGCAGCAGCGGCTCGGGCACCTTGGTCTCGATGACGACGAAGGCGATCAGGAACGCGGCCGCCACCGCGTACATCCCGATGATCACGGGGGAGCCCCAGGCGTAGTCGTTGCCGCCCCAGGTGGTCGCGAGCAGGCCGACGACGAGTCCGGGGGTCAGCGTGATCATGCCGAGCAGGTCGACCTTGCCGTGCTGGCCGGCGGCCGGCAGGTGCAGGAAGCGCAGGATGAAGCCGAAGGCGACCACGCCGAGAGGGAGGGTGAGGTAGAACAGCCAGCGCCAGCCGAAGTTGTCGGTGATGGTACCACCGAGGAGCGGGCCCACCACGGAGGTCACGCCGAAGACGGCGCCCATGATGCCCTGGTACTTGCCGCGCTGACGGGGCGGGATGATGTCGCCGATGATGGTCTGGCTCAGCGGCATCAGGGTGCCCATGCCCAGGCCCTGCACGGCGCGGGCGAAGACCAGGAACCAGAAGCCCTGGGCGAGGCCGGCGAGCACGGAGCCGATCATGAACACGGCGAGGCCGCCGAGGTAGAACCAGCGGCGCCCGTAGAGGTCGGAGAGCTTGCCGACGATCGGGACCGCGACGGCGGAGACCAGCATCGCGGCGGTCGCGATCCAGCTGTAGTGCTCGACGCCGCCGAGCTCGGCGACGATGCGCGGCATCGCCGGACCGACGATGGTCTGGGAGAGGGAGGCGACGAACATGCCGAGCATGAGCCCGACGAAGACGAGCGTGCCCTGGCGGTCGAGGCCGGTGAAGGCGGCGGGTTCTGCGGCTTCCGCCTGCGGTGCCCGGGTGATGGATGCAGTCATGAGGTCCTCGGGGGTGAGCGGTGGGGGACGGCCGCAGCACCCCGTCGGGCTGTGACTCGGCAACAATACAGAACTGTTGCATTGACTGCACTATTGCATCGAGTGCAGATTGTGTGATGTGTCGGACCTAGGATGGGAACGTGACTTCCGCGCAGACGACCGATGACCATGATTCTGCGGGCTCGGAGGAGCTCGGCCTGCGGGAGCAGAAGAAGCGCCAGACCCGCATGGCGATGCATCGCGCCGCCCTCGAGCTGGTGGTCGAGCACGGGCTCTCGGCGGTCACAGCGCAGATGATCGCCGAGCGCGCCGGGGTCTCCACCCGCACCTTCTTCAACCACTGGGCGACCAAGGAGTCCGCGATCCTCGGGATCAACGGCGGGGAGGGCGCGCAGGCGATCGCCTCGTTGCGGGAGAAGCTCGCGGTCATGCCGGCGCGCGAGGCGATGCGCTCGATCATGCGTGAGGCGATCGCGAACGTCCCCGTCGACCGCGGTCTGCGCGAGCTGAAGAAGCAGGTCATGGAGCAGGAGCCGAGCCTGCACCTGGTCTCCAGCGGAAACCTCCAGGCGATGCAGACCGAGCTGGTCGAGGAGCTCGCGGAGGCGCTCGAGGGCGAGTTCGCCCGCGATCATGCGGTGATCCTGGTGCAGGTCAGCTTCGCCCTGACCCGCAGCGCGTTCGCGATCTCCATGCGGCGCGGCATCGACCCGGTCCGCGCCTTCGACCAGGTGCTCACCCTCTACGACGGGTCGGGCACCGAGATCTGAGCCGGAGGCCGAGTGAGCCCGGGCCGAGGTGGGCAGGGTTCAGCGCAGCAGGCGCCCGAGGCCGCCGATCCAGCCGCGCCCGTCCTCGAGGCGCTCGGCGACCCCGCGCTCGAGGCGCGAGGAGCGGGGGAGCGAGGCGACGTCGACCGGCGGCCGGCGGCCGAACACGAAGAAGAGCGCCCCGTCGTCCATCCGGGAGCGCTCGAGCATCTCCCAGCGCGCGGCGAAGCGGGCGAGGTTCGAGCCCTCTCCCGTGATCTCGGCGAGCTGGTCGCTCAGCAGCCACGAGTCGCAGACGAACTCATGGCCGAACGCGGGCTCCTCCGGGCCGCGCCCCGCGCCGAGCTCGGGGTAGTGCTCCGTGAAGTAGGCGGTCGCGGCGTCGAAGGAGGCGTCGACCTCCGAGGGATCCAGCGGGCCCCGCGCCGGGATGTGGGTGCCGAGCACCCAGCGGCGGGAGCTATCGGCCGACGGCGTCGAACCGGCGCCTGCGAGCAGGGCGGCCCTTCGACGGTGCAGGTCGAACTGGAGGCGCCCGAGGTGCACGAGCCGTCCCGCCCAGTTCATGCTCACCCAGTTCAGCTGGTGGAGGCCCAGGCGCCCCGTGCCGGCGCGATGGACCCGCATCTGCTGGCCGAGATCGGCGAGCACCTCCCAGGACTGCTCGGGAGTGAGCCCGCGGACGGCGTGCCAGGCGCGCACCGTCGAGGTCGAGACAAGCAGCGCGAGGATCGCCACCAGACCCTCCCCGGGGGCAAGACGCCGCTGGAGGGCGTCGTGGCGCTCCTTCTCGGCGGCGAGGTCGACCTCGGGCACCTCGAGTCCGGCGGCGGCGCGCAGACGGTTCGCGGTCTCGGCCACCTCGGCCAGCACCTCCGCATCGGCCGCGGCGGCGTCGAGCAAGGGGAGCAGGTCCGAGGCGTCCTGGTCGGTGATCCCGAGGTTCTCGAGCAGGGCGGCGCGGGAGGGGGCGGTGAGCATGACGCGTACGTCCGCGGCGGCGAGCTCGTCCTCGGCACGGATCTCGGCCGGCGGGGGTGGCTTCATGTGATCACGGTAGCGGGTCAGCCGCGTTCTCCCGCTACGATCGGTGCGTCCCGACCGCGAGCGCGCCGGTGCGCCGGCGAGGAGGCCATGATGACCAGTGCGCAGCAGGATCCCGCCACGCCCGGGACGCAGGACGCCCCGGCTTCCCGGGCACAGGACGCCCCGGCCGCGCCGCCCGCGAGTTCGAAGGAGGCCGAGGCGATCCGCACCGCCTACGGCTTCGAGGGTGCGCGCATCCACCTCGGCGCGATGCTCGACGGGGACGAGCCGGACCCGAGCGTGCCGGTGAACCTCGCCGTCTCGATGCTGAACCGCCACGGCCTGATCGCCGGCGCCACCGGCACCGGCAAGACCCGCACCCTGCAGGTGATCGCCGAGCAGGCCGCCCACGCCGGCGCCGCCGTGTTCGTGGCGGACATGAAGGGTGACCTCTCCGGCATCGCCGTGCCCGGGCCCGCCTCCGAGAAGCTCACCGCGCGCGCTGCCGCGCGAGGCCAGGAGTGGATCTCCCGCGCGGCTCCCGTGGAGTTCTACAGCCTGGGCGGTCAGGGCCAGGGGGTGCCGATCCGCACCACCGTGAGCGACTTCGGGCCGGTGCTGCTGAGCAAGGTGCTGGATCTCAACGAGACCCAGGAGAGCTCGCTGGGCCTGATCTTCCACTACGCGGACCAGGGCGGTCTGGCTCTGCTGGACCTGAAGGACCTGCGTGCCCTGATCCAGTTCCTCACCTCCGAGGAGGGCAAGCTCGAGCTGAAGGGCATCGGCGGCATTTCGACCGCCACCGCCGGGGTGATCCTGCGCAAGCTCACCGCCTTCGAAGCGTCCGGGGCCGATGTGTTCTTCGGCGAACCGGCCTTCGACGTGCAGGAGCTGCTGCGCTCCACGCCCGAGGGCACCGGGATCATCTCCTGCCTGGAACTGCCCGGGGTGGCCACCCGCCCGGAGCTGTTCAGCACCTTCATGATGTGGATGCTCGCGGAGCTGTACCAGGAGCTGCCCGAGGTGAGCGACGCCGAGGTGCCGAAGCTGGTGTTCTTCTTCGACGAGGCGCACCTGCTGTTCAAGAACGCCTCCGCGTCCTTCCTGGACCAGGTGGTGCAGACGGTCCGGCTCATCCGCTCCAAGGGGGTTGGGGTCTTCTTCATCACCCAGACCCCGAAGGACATCCCCGGCGACGTGCTCGCCCAGCTGGGCAACCGGGTCCAGCACGCTCTGCGGGCCTTCACCCCGGACGACGCGAAGGCGCTCAAGGCCACCGCCTCCACCTTCCCCACCTCGGAGCACGACCTCGAGAAGGTCATCCCCGGGCTCGGCACCGGCGAGGCCATCGTCACCGTGATGAGCGAGGACGGCGCCCCGACGCCGGTCGCGATCACAGCGGTGCGCGCCCCCGAATCCGCGATGGTGCCCGCCGGGGAGCAGGTCATCGAGCAGGCCGTCGCCGCTTCCCCTCTCCAGCAGAAGTACGGCACCCCCGTGGACCGCGAGAGCGCCTTCGAGATCCTCGCCGAGCGAGCCGAGGCGGAGGCCGAGGCCGCCGCAGAGGAGGGCGCAGAGCCGGCGCCGACGTCGACGCGGACAAAGGGCGCCGCGGCCCCTGCCCGGAAGCGTTCCTCCGGTGCGAAGGACGAGGGTGTGCTCGCCAACCCGGCGGTGAAGTCGTTCCTGCGCTCGGCCGGGACGGTGCTGGGCCGGGAGATCACGCGCAGCCTCTTCGGGACCCGGCGCCGACGGCGCTGAGCGTGGGGAGGGTAAGCATCTGAGGTCAGATGTCAAGGGGTAGAGCTACCCATCGACATCCGGCGGCGTGGACCCTAGCCTGATCGGGCCCGGGGCGTTCGGCCCGCTGGGACGGCCCCGAGCTCGTCGAGGCGGTCAGCGGCGCGCCTGCGGCCCCGGGTGGCCTCCATCCCCCCGCATCGAAGGGACCGACATGCCCGATCTCACGACGACCGCTCCCCGGCTGACCCGCCGCGGAGCCCTGCGCACGCTCGGCACCGCCGCGCTCCTCGGGACCGGCCTGGCGGCCGGCAGCGCCGCGCTGTCGGCGCCGGCTTCCGCCTCCGGCCGCGTCGAGACCGCCTCGAAGCACCTCTACCAGCCGAACTCTTACTACTGCGGCCCGACGTCGGTGTGGATGGTACTGAGCGCGAAGATGGCGACGCCGCCGTCGCTCGCGACGATCGCCGCGCACCTGGAGACGGAGGAGTACGGCGCCACCCCGTTCTGGACCATCGACGACTACCTCAGCGCGACGA
Organism: Brachybacterium sp. p3-SID1565; assembly: GCF_025143785.1. Classification (NCBI taxonomy): domain Bacteria; kingdom Bacillati; phylum Actinomycetota; class Actinomycetes; order Micrococcales; family Dermabacteraceae; genus Brachybacterium; species Brachybacterium sp. p3-SID1565. The sequence goes on along the minus strand of NZ_JAMBDS010000001.1, from coordinate 13,422 downwards.
TGCCCGGAGCCACCTACAGCTTCCAGAAGGTCCCCACCAAGCCGGCGACCTCCTACTCCGCGAACCTGCTGTGGGAGCGCGTCACTGAGAACGTCCGCAACGGGTACCCCTCGATCGCGTACTGGCAGGCCCCGGCGGGCTCCTACCCGCTGTGGCACGGGAACACCAGCCGCATCGGGCACTACGTGGTGATCGACGGCTACGACCCGGACACCCGCGAGCTGCTCATCGCGGACCCCGCGGGCAGCGCCCTGGGCGGGTTCACCGCCCCGGCCTACTACTGGCTGCCCCTGTGGCAGGTCGCGAACCTGTGCGGCGTTTACGACGGCTGGGACGCGGGCTATTTCTGGTGACAGCTGGCTGATCCCGTCGTGAGACGAGGGCGCCCCCGGACGATGGTCCGGGGCGCCCTGCGTTCGGAGCCGATGCGGCATCAGGCACGCACGGCGGTCACTTCTTGCCCTGGTTCGCGACGGCCTCGGCTGCGGCCTTGGCGGCCACGGGGTCGAGGTAGCGGCCGCCCTTCTCCACCACGTCGAAGTTCTCGTCGAGCTCGTACACCAGCGGCTGGCCCGTGGGGATGTTCAACCCGGAGATCTCCTCGTCGGAGATGCCGTCGAGGTACTTCACCAGTGCTCGCAGCGAGTTGCCGTGGGCGGCGATCAGGACCGTCTTGCCGGCCTTCAGATCCGGCTTGATGCCCTCCTCCCAGTAGGGGAGGAAGCGGGCCACGACGTCCTTGAGGCACTCGGACTTCGGCATTTGGTCGCCGAGATCAGCGTACTGGGGGTCCTGGTCCTGGCTGAACTCGGAGCCGAACTCGATCTCCGGCGGCGGGGTGTCGTAGGAGCGGCGCCACGCCATGAACTGCTCCTCACCGTACTTCTCGCGGATCTCGGACTTGTTCATGCCCTGCAGCGCGCCGTAGTGGCGCTCGTTCAGGCGCCAGTCGCGCTTGACGGGGATCCAGTGGCGATCCGCGGCGTCCAGCGCCAGGTTCGCGGTCATGATCGCGCGGCGCTGCAGGGAGGTGTGCACGACATCGGGGTGGATGCCGGCCTCCTTCATCAGCACGCCGCCGGCGACAGCCTCCTCGCGGCCCTTCTCGGTCAGCGGCACATCGACCCAGCCGGTGAACAGGTTCTTGGCGTTCCAGTCGCTCTCGCCGTGGCGGAGCAGTACGAGTGTGTAGGTCATGGGTACAGCGTACGTGCGCCGCGCAGGAGACGCACAGGACCGCAGGCAGGGCTCTCGTGCCCCGTGCCCTCAGGCCTCCAGCAGGATCGTCACGGGGCCGTCGTTGACCAGGCCGACCCGCATGTGCGCCCCGAAGCGCCCCTCCTGGGCGTCCACGCCGCGCTCCCGGATCGCCTCGACCACCTGCTGCACGAGCGGTTCGGCCACCGGCCCAGGCGCGGCGCCGTTCCATGAGGGGCGGCGTCCCTTGCGCACGTCGGCGTAGAGGGTGAACTGGGAGACCACCAGCACGGAGGCCCCTGCATCGAGGACGGAGCGCTCGCCATCGAGGATCCGCAGCTCGCAGATCTTCCGGGCGATCATGGCCACCTGCTCGGGGCCGTCGTCATGGGTGACGCCGATCAGCGCCAGCAGTCCCTCGCCCTCGACAGCGCCGACGACCTCGCCGTCGACCTCCACCCGGGCGCCATCCACTCGTTGCAGCACAGCTCGCATGCATCGAGCCTAGCCACCCCGGCGGCGGGGCATGGAGGTCAGCAGCGGGGCGTGGAGGCCAGCGGCGCGCAGGGGCCTCAGCCGCGCACGATGGAGTCGATCGAGCGCTCCTGGGTGGGGGAGTCGTCGCCGAGCGCGTCGTGGGCAGCGGAGGGCGGACCCGGCGCCGGGATCGCGTCAGGTCCCTGCGCGGGAGGGATGGAATATGCACGGATGGGTTCCGGCCGCTGCCCCGTGGCCGCCGACGGGGGAGCAGTCCCCCCGGGAGCACGGACCCCGGTCGCGGGCCCGCGAGGTGCGTGGGCCTGCTGATCGATGCGTGCCCGCTCGGCGGCGCGTGCGCGCTCCACCCACTGCTCGGCCACCCGGACGATGGCCTCGGTGGCGGCCTCCCAGGCGTTCTCCTGCTGGCGGTGCGGGCCGGTGGCGAGAGAGAGCACCACCCCGGCCGATCGCAGGGCGAGCTCGGTGGGATCGACCCTGCCCTCGAACACTCGATGCCAGTCGGTGATGGCACCCTCCACGCGGGCTTGCATGTCCCGGTCGATGCGGCCCGTGTTGCCGTAGTCGGCCAGCACGCTCAGGTGTGCCAGCAGGCACGCCAGATCATCCGCGCGTCGGCCCGGACCCACGGTGTCGATATCGAGCAGGCCCACCACGCGCCCGTCCTCGACGAACACCTGGGCCTCGTAGAAGTCCCCGTGGACGATGTCGTGCGGGCGCATGTCCAGACGCTGCTCGAGGGCGGCCAGCCCTTCCCGGATGGAGCGGACCAGCGCGTCCAGCCGGGGTCCGAGTGCCGGCATCGAGGCGGCGACGATCCCGGCATAGAAGTCCACCGAATCGGTCCACGGGGGGCGCAGGGGCAGGGGGTACATCGAGGCGGGCAACCGGTCCACCAGCGCCACCAGGTCCTCGCCCCGGCAGGCGTCGGCGCCCTCGTCCACGACGGCGCGGGACAGTGGACGGCCTGGGAGCTCCCTCAGCACCACCAGCCCGTTGTGGTGCGCGATCACCTCCGGCACCGGGACGCCTGCGGCCAGCAGGCGCTGATGGCGATCCACGATCTCATCGCTGCGGTGCGGCTGCATCACCTTGAGGAACACCGCGTGGCCACCCTGGGAGACGCGCAGCACGGCCCGGCGCCCGGGACGGTAGGAGACGACATCGATGACCACGGGCGTGCCCGGATCGCCGAGCGACACGCCGAGGTCGCGCAGAGTGCGCACCACCACATCCGGGTAGCAGACCGACGGCAGCATGGGCAGCCACGGGTCGTGCGGGTAGCGCCAGACCCGCACGTTGATGTCCCCGTCGGTCATCACCAGGGTCTGCTCGGCTACGTAGAGGTTCTTCTCCTTCTCGCCGATGTGGGTGCTGGCGCCGAACAGCTCCTCGCGTGCGGGAGCGCCGGGACCGTCCAGCTCAGGCCACGACACCATGGTGCGGAACAGTGCTTTGGTGCTGCGACCGGGGCGGTGATCCACGTGGTCGAGCTGCCAGCCGTGCAGCACGCCACCGGAGTTGCCGACGGCCGAGCGGAGCAGGCCGCCCGCTCCGGGGCCGGTGAGCAGCTCCGCGCCGTCCTGCGTACGTGTCATGGGTTGTTTCTACCAGGTTGGGCCCCTGCCGGTGACAGCGCCTACCATGTTCGTCATGTCCGACGCTGCCGATCCGTACCGCTCCCGGAACCTGCTGGGTATCCCGGAGACCCGTTTGCCGGGTGACTTCGTCGACGTCGAGGTGGCCGCGGCGCTCGCCGATCACCAGGAGCCGCGCGACATCGCGCGCGAGCACCCTGAGTCACCGCTGGTGTGGGCCGAACTCGCCCAGGACGCGCTGAGCGACGGCGACGACATCGCCGCCTACGCCTACGCCCGCACCGGCTACCACCGCGGGCTCGATGCACTGCGTCGCGCCGGATGGCGCGGCCAGGGATCCATCCCCGCCTCGCACGCCCCCAACCGCGGCTTCCTCAAGGCGCTCGCCCTGCTCGGCGAGACCTCCCGCCGCATCGGGGACGACGCCGAGGCAGTCCGCGTCCACGAGTTCCTGCAGGACGCGGATCCGTCCCTGCTCGCCTGACCTGCCGGTCAGCCCCGGCACTGCGGTCCCGAGCCGAGAGCACCACTGCCCCGTCCCGGACCCGATTGGTAGGATCCTCGCGTTCCTCCCGACCACACCAGGAGTCGCCATGCCCGCCGTCGTGATCGTCGGAGCCCAATGGGGTGATGAGGGCAAGGGCAAGGCCACGGACCTGCTCGGTGAGAGCGTGGACTACGTGGTCAAGCCCAACGGCGGCAACAACGCCGGCCACACCGTCGTCATCCAGGGCGAGAAGTTCGAGCTGAAGCTCCTTCCCGCCGGCATCCTCACCCCGGGCGTCACCCCGGTGATCGGCAACGGCGTGGTGGTCGACCTCGAGGCGCTCACCGAGGAGATCGAGATGCTGACCGCGCGCGGGGTGGACACCTCCTCCCTGCGGATCAGCGCCAACGCGCACGTGGTGGCCCCGTACCACCGCACGCTCGACAAGGTTACCGAGCGCTTCCTGGGCAAGCGCGCCATCGGCACCACCGGGCGCGGCATCGGCCCGGCGTACATGGACAAGGTGGGCCGCCTCGGCATCCGCATCCAGGACCTGTTCGACGCCTCCATCCTGCGGCAGAAGGTCGAGGGCGCCCTGCGCCAGAAGAACGCGCTGCTGGTCAAGCTGTACAACCGGCGTGAGGTGGACATCGACGAGACCACCGAGCAGCTGCTCTCCTACGCCGACATGCTGCGCCCCATGGTGGTGGACACCACCGCCCTGCTCAACGACGCCCTGGACCGCGGAGAGGTGGTGCTGATGGAGGGCGGCCAGGCCACCTTCCTGGACGTGGACCACGGCACCTACCCCTTCGTCACCAGCTCGAACCCCACCGCCGGCGGCTCATGCACCGGCTCCGGCATCGGCCCCACCCGGGTCGACGGCGTGATCGGCATCGTCAAGGCGTACACCACGCGGGTGGGCGCCGGCCCGTTCCCCACCGAGCTCGAGGACGAGTGGGGCGAGTTCCTGCAACGGGTCGGCGGCGAGGTGGGCGTCAACACCGGTCGTCCCCGCCGCTGCGGCTGGTACGACGCGCTGATGATCCGCTACGCCGTCCGTGTCAACGGCTTCACCGATCTGGTGCTCACGAAGCTCGACGTGCTCACGGGCATCGAGGAGGTGCCGATCTGCGTGGCCTACGACGTCGACGGCACCCTCCACCACGAGATGCCGATGACGCAGACCGAGTTCCACCACGCCGAGCCGGTCTACGAGACCATGCCCGGCTGGACCGAGGACATCTCCGGATGCCGCACCGTGGAGGAGCTGCCCGAGGCCGCACGCAACTACGTGAAGCGCCTCGAGGAGCTGGCCGGCTGCCGGATCAGCGCCATCGGCGTGGGCCCGGACCGCGAGGCCACCATCGCCGTGCACGACCTGCTCCCCGGCCCCCAGCACTCCACGAGCGCCTGAGATGGCCACCCGCCGCACCGACCCCGAGGCCGGGGGACGAGCCCTCGCGCAGTGGGCCACCCGTCCCGAGACCGACGGGCCCGCCCCGCGGTCCGTCCGGGCCACCGCCGTGCGACATACGCTCGCCCTGTTCGCCGAGGAGTTCCCCGGCGGTGCCGTCGAACTGCGAGTCCCGCCGTTCGCCGCCGTGCAGGCCCTCCCCGGTGCGCGCCACACCCGCGGCACCCCACCGGCCGTGGTGGAGACCGACGACGCCACCTGGCTCGCCCTGGTGGCCGGGGACCTCACATGGGCCGAGGCGACTGGGACCGGCCGCGTGCGGGCCAGCGGTGAGCGCAGCGACCTCAGCGATCATCTGCCGCTGCCCGGGGCCCGCCGCGCCGTCCGTGAGGCCCGGAGGCTCCACCAGACGGAGAGCACATGACCGTGCGCGTCGAGATCGCCGTCCAGGACGAGGCCGGTCTCGAGGTCGCAGCCCGCGCCGGGGCCCACCGCATCGAGCTGTGCGTCGACCTCGACCGCGGCGGCCTCACGCCGCCCGTCGATCTGGTGGAGCGGTGCGCGCGCCGCGCATCAGCCCTGGTCGCTGCGCAGGAGGCCCGTCCCCATTTCGACGTGCACGTGCTGATCCGCTCCCGTGCAGGCCAGGACGACTTCCTGGGCAGGCCCGAGGAGTTCGTCTACAGCGACGAGGAGATCGCGCTGATGGCACGGCAGGCGAGCGAGGTCGTCGCCGCCGGAGCTGCCGGGGTGGTGTTCGCCGCGCTCACACCCGAGGGGCGTCTCGACCTGCCCGCCATCGAGCAGGTGCGCGATGCGGCCCTCGAGGCGGCCCAGTCGGCCATGCGATCGGTCACCCTGACCGCTCACCGCGCACTGGACGCCATGCCGAGCGTCGAGCATCGCACCGAGGCCGTGACCACACTGCTGGGAGCCGGGTTCCACCGGGTGCTCAGCTCCGGCGGTGCCGCCCGCGCCCTGGACGGCGCCGCGGACCTGGCCCGGATGGTCGAGGCATCCGAGGCGCTGCTGGACGTGTGCGCCGGTGGCGGGGTCCGCCCCGCCGACATCGAGGACCTGGTGCGTCGCAGCGCCGTCACCGACGTGCACCTCTCCGCCCGGCGCCGGCCCGGCAGTCTCGTCGAGCCCGACGCCCCCGACACCACCACCGACCCCGCGATCGCCGCAGCAGCGGTGGACGCCGCAGGAGCACTGTGACCCAGCACGACCCCGCCCCGCACGACGCCACCGAGCAGGACCCCGCCCCGCACGACGCCACCGAGCAGGGCCCCGCTCGGACCACGGTGTACGTCCGAGGACGCCGAACGCCCACCCTCGCCTTCTGGGTGGTGATCGCCCTGGTGGTGCCCGCCGTGGTGGCCCTGATCGCGGCCCCCCTGCTGGGGGTGGGCGGCGCCGGTGGGATCCTCGCCTTCGCCTTCATCGCGGTGCTGAGCATCGGCGTGCCGCTGGCGGCCCTGGCCGCGCTGGTGGACCTGATCCTGGAGCGCCGTCGCAGGCGCTGATCGCCCTGGTACCGGCGCCACACCGCTGTGGCATCATGATGCGGTGGCACCACGCGGCGACGGAACCCTCTCCCACGACCTGCTCCCCGGGGAGAAGGGCCCTCAGGACGCATGCGGCGTCTTCGGGGTCTTCGCCCCCGGCGAGGAGGTCGCCAAGCTGACCTACTTCGGGCTGTACGCACTGCAGCACCGCGGGCAGGAGTCCGCCGGGATCGCCGCCAGCGACGGCTCCCAGATCATGGTGTTCAAGGACATGGGCCTGGTCTCGCAGGTGTTCGACGAGGCGTCCCTGGAGACCCTGCAGGGGCACATCGCGATCGGCCACACCCGCTACTCGACCACCGGCGGCTCGGTGTGGTCCAACGCCCAGCCCACCCTGGGGCCACGCCCGGAGGGCACCGTGGCGCTCGCGCACAACGGAAACCTGGTCAACACCGGTGAGCTGCTGCGCCTGCTCGAGGAGCGCGAGCACGCGCGCTCCGGAGAGATCGCGCGCGGGAACACCACCGACACCGCCCTGGTCACCGCGCTGCTGAACACCGAGGGCAGCCTGGAGAGCGCCCTGCGGGATCTGCTGCCGCTGCTGCGCGGCGCCTACTGCTTCACCCTGATGAGCGAGGACACCCTGTACGCGGCGCGGGACCCGCAGGGCATCCGCCCGCTCGTGCTGGGAAGGCTCGAACGGGGCTGGGTGGTGGCCTCCGAGACGGCCGCCCTGGACATCTGCGGCGCCAGCTTCGTGCGCGAGGTGGCGCCCGGCGAGATGATCGTCATCGACGAGCAGGGGCTGCGCAGCGAGCAGGTGCTCGAGCCGCGCCCCAAGGGCTGCGTGTTCGAGTACGTGTACCTGGCGCGCCCCGACACCAGGATCGCCGGCCGCAGCGTCAACGAGTCCCGCATCGAGATGGGGCGCCGCCTCGCCCAGGAGCACCCCGTCGAGGCGGACCTGGTGATCCCCACCCCCGAATCCGGCACGCCCGCTGCGATCGGCTACGCCCAGGAGTCCGGCATCCCCTACGGCCAGGGGATGGTGAAGAACGCCTACGTGGGCCGCACCTTCATCCAGCCCAGCCAGACCATCCGCCAGCTCGGCATCCGCCTCAAGCTCAACCCCCTGCGCGAGGCCATCCAGGACAAGCGCCTGGTGGTCGTGGACGACTCGATCGTGCGCGGCAACACCCAGCGCGCCGTCGTGCGCATGCTGCGCGAGGCCGGAGCGGCCGAGGTGCACGTGAGGATCTCCTCCCCACCGGTGCGGTGGCCCTGCTTCTACGGCATCGACTTCGCCACCCGTGCGGAGCTGATCGCCAACGGCCTGGGGGTGGGGGACATCGCCCGCTCCATCGGGGCCGATTCCCTCGGCTACATCTCGCAGGAAGCGATGATCGAGGCCACCGACCAGGACAGCTCCACCCTGTGCAGCGCCTGCTTCACCGGGCAGTACCCGGTGAGGGTCACCGACGTCGAGGAGCTCGGCCAGGGAACCCTGGACCTGCACACCCAGCAGACCGTCGCAGCACGGGAGGACGCATGAACGACCAGCCGATCACCTACGCCTCCGCCGGCGTGGACACCGCTGCGGGCGACCGCGCCGTCGCCCTGATGAAGGAGGCGGTGGCCGCCACGCACGGCCCCGAGGTGCTGGGCGGGATCGGCGCCTTCGCCGGTCTGCTGGACATCAGTGCCGTCAAGGACTACGAGCGCCCGCTGCTGGCCTCCTCCACCGACGGTGTGGGCACCAAGATCGCGATCGCCCGTCAGATGGACGTGCACGACACCATCGGACGGGACCTGGTGGGCATGGTCGTGGACGACATCGTCGTGGTCGGGGCCACGCCGCTGGCGATGACCGACTACATCGCGTGCGGCAAAGTGGTGCCCGAGCGGATCGCCGACATCGTCCGCGGCATCGCGGAGGGCTGCCGCCAGGCCGAGTGCGCCCTGGTGGGCGGGGAGACCGCCGAGCACCCGGGCCTGATGGCCCCCGAGGACTACGACGTCGCCGGAGCGGCGGTCGGCGTCGTCGAGGCGGAGGACATGCTCGGTCCGGAGCGGGTGCGCGCCGGCGACGTGCTGATCGGCATGGAGTCCTCCGGTCTGCACTCCAACGGCTACTCCCTGGTGCGGGCCGTCCTGGCGGCGCAGGATCTGGACCTGGGGCAGGACGTCGACGACTTCGGTCGCACCCTGGGGGAGGAGCTGCTGGAGCCCACCCGGATCTACGCCGCCGACGTGCTGGCGATGGTCCATGACCCGCGCACCAACTCCGGTGTGCACGCCCTCAGCCACATCACCGGCGGGGGACTGGCGGCGAACCTGGCGCGCGTGCTCCCCGCGGGCACGGCTGCCCATGTGGATCGCTCCGCCTGGGAGCCTGCGCCCGTGTTCGGGCGCATCGCCGCCTGGGGCGGGGTGCCCCAGCTCGACCTCGAGGGCACGCTCAACATGGGCATCGGGATGATCGCGGTGGTGGCCCAGGAGAGCGCGCATGCCGCCATCGACGTGCTGGTCGAGCGAGGCCTGCCCGCCCAGGTGATCGGCGAGGTCATGGACGAAGGATCACTGCCGGAGCCGACGGGACCGCTGGAGCGGCTGGTCTCCGGCGCCAAGGGCGTGGAGGGCGGCGGCGTGCTGCTGACCGGTCAGCACCCCGGGTGGGGGACCGGCACGAAGGCGTGAGCCGGGCTATGCCGTTCCCGCAGGCAACGGCCGGAGCCCGCGGGCGGCACCCGGAACCGCAGGCGCCCCTGCCGGGACATGCGACGAGGGATGACCGGGCTGGTCATCCCTCGTGCGTGGTCACGGTGCCGGCGAGTGCCGCAGCGGTGCGTCAGCGGCGGCGCGCCGACGGAGCATCCTCGTTGGCCCAGTCGTCGCTCTCGTCCGACCACGGATCGCGTGCGGAGCCGGAGTCCTCGGACGAAGCGTTCCTCTGTGCCTGCAGCTCCCGCTGAAGCGCCGAGAGGTCCGTGGGCGGACTGTAGTACTTGAGGTCCCGTGCCACCTTGGTCTGCTTGGCTTTCTGTCGGCCACGACCCATGGATCTGACCCCCTGTGCGTCGGAGCGGGCATGTCGGCCCGGAAGATGGCATTGATTCGGAACCCAAGCGTACATGCAACGCTCCGCCTCCGGCCAACGCGGTAGAGGAGACGTTGCTGACGTTCTGGCGCGACAGGGTCGCGACAGGCCGGGCGGGGATGGCGACGCGAAGTTCGGTCCAACCGGTAAGAGCCTAGGAGTTCACCGACACCCGTCCCTCATGCGTCTGTGTTCGCGCTGGTCAGGGCGCCGGGTTATCTCACTACGGACAAGAACGCCGGTCGGCGGGCGGTGCGGGGGTCGCAATGTGCGCTCAAGCGTAAACTTATGCGCGGTAGGCTCTCCCCCTGTGGAACGGCCCGTGGGCCGGCCAGCCTTCCCCCGGATACAAGCGAAAGGTCGCAAGCTCGATGTTCAGCACCGAGGAGCCTCAGACACCCGGACACGGAGGCACGGAGCTCCTGACTCCCGCCGAGGTGGCCAAGCTCTTCCACGTCGACCCCAAGACGGTAACGCGGTGGGCCCAGGCAGGGAAGCTCACCTACCGGCGCACCCTCGGCGGGCATCGCCGCTACCCCCGGGACGAGGTCATGCGGCTGCTGCAGGAGAGCGCCGACACCGAATGACCATTGATCCGGTCTTCGGGGACGGGTACGCGATGCAGCGGATCGACCTCGGTGCCGACGCCGAGGGGCCCCTCGTCGCCACCCTGGTGCATCGTCTTCCCGAACGACCGGACTCCGTCCCGATCCTGGTAGGGCACGGCTGGTCCGACTACGTGCTGGACCGTGAGCTGCTGGAGCACCTGGCAGCCCGTGGTCTGGACGTGTGGGCGCTGGATCTGCGCAAGCACGGCCGCAGCCTCCTGCCGGGGCAGACCCCGACCGAGATCGACCACCTCAACCGGTACGACGAGGAGATAGACGCGGCGCTGCGCATCATCGGCAGGGACCGCCCCCCGATCATGCTCGCCCACTCCACCGGCGGGCTCACCGCAGCGCTGTGGGCGGTGCGGCACCCCGGCACGATCCGCGCCCTCGCGCTGAACTCCCCGTGGCTGGAGATGCACCTGGGGGCGGCCGTGCGGCGTCTGCTGAGCAGGCCGGTGAGCCGCCTGGCCGGCCGCCTCAACACCCGCCCCCTGCTGCCCCAGGGGGTCGAGCACTATGCGCGGTCGGTGCACCGCGACTACGGCGGTCTGTACGACTACGACCTCGCACTGAAGCCCCCGGGCGGTCATCCCTTCCCCGCCGACACCTTCGCGGCCGTGATCGACGGACAGAGCCGGCTCGAATCGGCGGGCCCTCTCGCCATCCCCGTGCTCGTGATGCACTCGGCGCGGTCCGTCTTCGGCATGGAGTTCACCGAGGCCATGCGTCGGGCCGATTCGGTGCTCGATGTGAAGGTGATGGCGGAGGCCGCTGCGCAGCTGGGGCCCGACGTGCGGATCGAGGCCATCGAGGGTGCGCGTCACGACGTGTTCCTCTCCGACGCCGACGCCCGCCACCGCGCCATCGAGGTGCTCGACGACTGGTTGGACGTGGTCCTGACCGGTCGGCATACCATGAGCGGGCGCGGGTCCAAGACCGAGCGCATCCCTCCCGTCAGCAGCTCTTCGGAAGGAGCAGGATGACCTCGGGCCCCCGTGCGCTGCGCGACCATGCGGACGCCCTGCGGCGGGCAGCTGACCGCTTCACTCTGCTGCGCTTGCGCGTCTCCAACGCGGTCCTCGAGGTCACACGCTCATCGGACCCCCGCATCCGACGTATCGGCGAGGACCTCCGCGAGCGGTGGAGCAGCGAGCAGTACGCGGAGCTGGGACGGATCGCCACCGGGCTGCGGGCCAGCGCACGTCGGCTCGACGAGCAGGCCACGGTCCTGGAGCGCTCCAGCGGGCGTCGTATGGGCGGGTACGCGGGAGCCGGGTTCCTGGGCCGGGGGGACGATGCCCGCCATCACGTGGACGAGGTGGCGCGCTTCGTGGGAGCCCAGCACTTCGCGGGCACCCAGCACGGCGCGAGCATCGGCGGCTTCCCACTGTCCCCGCAGGCCGAGGAGGGGTTCCTTCCCCATCCCTCGCACGCGGTCGGGGCGGTCACGCCGGACTACGAGGACCAGTCCGACTGACCGCCGTCGCCGCGGCGATCCCGCCGGCGACCAGTGGCACCACCAGCGTGGTGATGGCCAGCAGCAGCATCGCCGAGGCCGACGCCGCCGCTCCCAGTCCCAGGCCCACCAGGGCTGCGGCCCCCACGGTCTCGGTGATCCCTGCGCCACCGGGGGTGAGGGGCACCAGGGACAGCACCCGGCCGAGCGCGAAGATCGCGACCGTCAGCAGCAGGTGCACGGATCCGCCCACCGCCTCGATCGCCAGTACCAGGGCGAGCCACTGCAGCACGCGCGCCAGGGCCGTCGGCCCCACCAGCGCGACCGGCCGCTCCCGCAGCAGCGTGACCAGGGCGTCGCGCTGCCCCAGCACGAACGCTGTGAAGCGATCCGCATCGTCGGGCCCGGCCCCGGTGACGGTCGCGGCCGTCTCCAGCAGGCCGGCGAGAACGGGGCGACGCAGCAGCGCGGCGGCGAGGACCAGGGCGACCACGGCACCGACCACCGCGGCCAGCGCCGCCCACAGCGCGGCACCGGGCAGATCGATCCGAGCATCGGTGACCATGCCTGCTGCGACGTAGGCGATCCCGCCCAGCAGTGGTACCAGCACCGTGGTCACCAGCATCTCCACCAGGGATGCGGCGACGATCCCGGTGATCACCACCGACAGTGCCAGCCCCGTGCGGCGCAGGATCCAGCCCAGCAGCCCCATGCCGAGCATTCCTCCGCCTGGAATGGCCAGGGCCATCGCGCTGGCGGCGGCGTGCCCCTGCAGGACGGTCCGGTACGAGGAGCCGGGCACGGCGGTGCGCACCGTCCATGCTTCGAGCGCGAGAGCACCGAGGCCCAGCAGCAGCATCGTCGGGACGGCCCATGCCGGCAGGCCCGCCAGGGAGTCGAGGATCTGGGGCCAGGAGGCGCCGGCCGCCCACGGCAGGCCCCACCACAGCAGGGCGGCGACCAGCAGCAGGGACAGCACTGCCAGCGTGATCCGCTTCCCGCTGAGCTCCGGGGGACGGTCCACGGTGAGGCCCGGGGCGTTGGCCTGCCACGGCGGTGCAGATGACGGCTCGACGACGGGATGCACCGAGGAAGCCGGCGCCGGGGACGGGCGGTGGTCGGCGTCGCGATCGCCAGGGTCGGGCATGCGGCGATTCTCGCACGCGGGAAGGAGACTGTTCCCAGGGGGCGGAACGTAGGATGCCGACATGTCGTTCGTATATTCGCTCCTCGTCATCGCGCACCTGCTCTGCTGGGCTGTGGCCCTGGGCACTTGGGTGGCTGCTGCCCGTACCCGTCAGCCCAGCCCCGGCATGGCCCACTCCGCTGCCGGTGCCCTCGTGTTCGGTCTGATCATCGCTGTGATCGCCTCGGTCACCGGTGATCCGAACCATATGAAGCTCGGCATCAAAGCACTGATGGCGATCATCGTCACCGTGCTGGCCTACATCGCGCACAAGAAGGGCCCGCAGACCCCGTCGGCCGTGTGGTTCGGCATCCCGGTGGCGATCATCATCAACGTCTTCGTGGCCGTCCTGATCTGACAGAGCTCG